>JAESRD010000063.1 GCA_016764835.1 Paracoccaceae bacterium
ATCATCAAAGCTGTCATAGCGCGGTGCGGGCACCATGACGTTGCGCCGGGTGTAGCCGACCATCCCTTCGACGTTGCCTTTGTCATTCCCCCGCGCGGGCCGGCCGAACTTGTCGTCAAACAATAGTGCGTGCAGCTCTGTGAACCGGCAACGAGTGCGGTCACCCAGAATACGCGCCACAGCGATCTTGGTGTTATCGTAGAGAATGGATTGGGGGACACCACCGAAGAACGCAAAAGATACATGCCCGTCGCAAAACGCCTCGGTCGTCTCAGCCGGGTAGCCCTTCACAAACACTGTATCAGAATGGGGCAAGCTCATCGGATCTTGCACTCCGCCCCGCCAATCACGCCAAAGGTCTCGCCAAAATCCACCTGCGCCTGACCAGGGCGATGCGACAATGGGACAAACACCTCTTTGGTGCGGCGCTTTTGCTCACGTACGTAATCCGTCACCGTCGTGAGGCTGCCAGAATACCCATCCGCGTCACGCTAGGCGGTCAAAGATGCGCGTCGCTGTGTGACGTTGCTTTTTGATCAGGACTTTGTCTGTGCGCAGTATCTCGTCAATGAGACCAACATAACCGTCAAGCGTTGGCTACCGCTGTGCTTCTGAACGACGATGCCTCGGCGGCACCTCATGCTCTCACATCTTCGCTATCGTTTTGCGGCCCTTGTTGAAATGCCGCGCTGCTTCGCCCGATGACATCCCGTCCTTTAAACATGCGCGGCGCACGCGATTATAGATATCCACAGAATACATCTCCCGTTCTCCGAATAAACGAAGGACACAAACTGGCGGTATTTTACTCCGCTACAACTGCGCTATGCAGCCGCTTCTGTGGCCCAGTATTGCTCCGCGTTTTACAATTGGCCGTGTATCCCGGCAGCAAGCTGGTATCGCCGCGGTTGCGGGCGTTTCTTGGCTTTCTGACCGGGCCTTGCCGCTAGGCTGCGGGTGGCGCAGAAAGCTGGGAGAACAGCCGCTCGGTGTTTTCGGTTGACGGCAGCGCTTGCAGGTCAGCCAAAAGTTGCTGCGCGGGGTTTATGCCAATAACCGGAGCCGCGAGCTTACGAAACTTGTTCCAAATCACCGCATCGCTGACCTTGTTTTCCGGGTCGCCCTTTGCCTCGGTGCTTGGAGAGGTGACCACCTGCCCGTCATGCAGCTCTAGGCTGACTTTGGCAAAACGGCGGGCGGGGAAGGCGGCGTTGAAGCTGGCGCTCTGCGTGATTTTCACCCGCTTGGCGAGGCGCATAATCGCTGTGTCGCGCAGCCCGTCATGTGAGATTTCACAGACCCCGATTGTACCGCGCACCAAGGCCGCAGCCACCGAGAACGGCAGCGAATATTGGGCCTGCTCGGTGGTGGTAGGGATGGCGTTGAGGCACAAAGCCTCGTGAAATGTTTCGACATAGATTGCGGCGACGTCTTTGGCTGAAATGCCATGCTTGGCCGACAGCGCAAGCACAGCCTCAACGGCCGGTTGCGCCCAGCGGCAAACCGGGTAGAGCTTTACATATTGCTGGCCGACATACCAAATGTAGCCGATATCCTGCCAGAACTCTCCTAGATTTGGGGCCTCAACGGTAATCGCGGGCGCGCCGGTAAAGCCGTCTTGGGCCAGATAAGCAGCTGAGACACCGGCCATGGCGCCCCAGCCAGAGCCGTCTTTGACCATAGTTGGCGCCTCAATACAGCGCATCATTTGGCTGCGCGGCCCGTGATATTCGGCAATGCCGAGCGCCTCTTTGGTCTGGGCCGATGTCAGCCCCAACTGGCGCGCGCCAAGGGCGGCGGTGGCCAGCGAAATCCAAGCGCCAGAGGTGTGATAATCGCATGCACTAGCATGCAGCGCCATACCGGCGCGGGTGCCTATCTCATAGCCGATAACGATGCTGGTCAGCAGTTCTTTGGCGCGCGTCACACCCTCGGCCTGCATGACCGCAATCAGCCCCGGCACCACGCCGCAACCGACATGGCCCTTGGTTAATTTGTGGCCGTCATGGGCGTCGAGCGCGTCGATTGTCATGGCGTTGGCCAAGGCTGCCCCGGCCGGGCTGGCGCTGCGGCCATCTTGCCAGAGCGTCGCTGCATTGCCGCCAAACTGGCGGGTTGCGTGGGTGTGAATGATCTTGGATAGCGCGGTTTGCGACCCGGCAATGGCCACGCCCAGCGTGTCGGTCAGGCAGCGGACAGCGTCATGCAAGGCGGCCTCTGGCAGGCTGTCAAAAGTGGTGTCGTGGATAAATTCTTGCAGGTTCAAAACCATGTTCCTCTGCGTCAGGCTTGGGCAAAGTAACTTTGGAAGCTGGCAATGGCGGCGTCTAGGGCTGCGTCAGAAATATCGCGGTGGAGCACCATGCGGATGGCCGGGATTTGGCCGCCGATGAGCACGCCCTGCGCAGCTAGATAGCTGAGCAGGGGGGCATGGTGGCCGTCTGGCGGGGTGAAATAAACCATGTTGCTGTTGGCTTGCGCATCGCCGAATTTGCGCAGATTTTTGGCCAGCTTTTCGGCGCGGGCATGGTCGTCTGCGAGGTGCGGCAAGTTGTGTTCCAGCGCATAAAGACCGGCGGCAGCCAGCACACCGGCTTGGCGCATTGCACCGCCCAAAATTTTGCGATGCCGCCGGGCTTTGGCCATGAGTTTATGGCTGCCAACCAGCACTGAGCCGACCGGCGCGCCCAGGCCCTTTGACAGGCAGACCGAAACGGTATCAGTGCAGTCGGCCAGCTCTTTTGGCGCGCAGCCGAGCACTGTGACCGCGTTAAAAAACCGCGCACCGTCGAGGTGAACGGCGAGGCCAGCCGTCTTTGCCACCTGCGCGGCGGCGGTCATTTTTGCGAGAGAGATTGCGCGGCCAGAGACTGTATTCTCCAGGCATAACAATCGGCTAATAGCATAATGCGGGTCATCAACCTTTAGGGCGGCGGCAATGTCGGTCGGTGAAACTTCGCCGCCTATTCGTGTCGGTATTGGGCAAAGCGACACGCCTGCCAGCACCGATGCGCCGGCGGCTTCGTCGTGGTAGATGTGATATTGGTCGCCGACAATCACCTCGTCACCGCGCCCGCAATGGGCCATGATCGCCGCCAAATTGCTTTGGGTTCCCGAGGGGAAGAACACGGCTGCTTCTTTGCCCAAAAGCTCGGCCATTTTTTGCTCTAGCGCGTTAACACTTGGGTCTTCGCCGTAGACATCATCGCCAACCTCTGCCGCGGCAATGGCGGCAAACATACCGGCATCTGGGCGGGTGACGGTGTCACTGCGCAGATCGCAAAGGGCGTTTGTGCGGGCGCGCGGTATATTTTTGTATTGGCTCAATCGGTCACCTGCGCATAGGCGAGGGCGGCGACGATATGCACGCGCCGGGTTTCGCCGCCGTTTAGCGCGGTGTGGTAGCCGCGCGTATCGGCAAAATAAACCGAGCCGTCGGCGGGCAGGTGCGTAACATGGTGGTTGACCACAAACAGCGCACCGGGATTGGTCAGGATCGGAATATGCAGCCGCGGCTCGGGGTCGCGGTGCCACGAATTGCAATTATACAGCCCCTTCGACAGCACCCGCATGCGGCCGATGGGGAAGCGGCGGGTCAGCTGTTCATGGACATGTTGAAAATAGGTGCCGGTGAACTTTGGGTTAAACTCAGAGAAGTCGATCTCGGGCACCAGATCTTCGCGCGGCTCTTCAATATAGCGCTCATCGACACGCAGCCAGTAGCGGCCCGACAGATCATTGGCGGTCCATTCGGTTTGGCCGGGGCGCTGGGTTAGCGGCAGAGCGGCAAAGCCCTGATCTTGCATGCCGCCCTGAAACGCCTTGCGTTGCAGACATTCATCAAGCGCTTTGCGCAGCTCCATAATATCGAACTTCAGGTCTAGTTTTTGAATGCCGGGGCTGGACACAAAATCTGTGACGCTGGTCGTATCGGGCCGGGTTTGCATCCAGCTTTGCACCGTCTGAACATCGCGGTCGTTTATCAGTTCGCTCAAACCCATGATTACGTCCTTTAGATGTCGAATTGCCTATGCAAAGCCTAGAATTACTTTTGCCCTCGCTAAAGCCGTATTATTGAATGAGTTGATGCGTAAATTAGATTAACTCTCAGATACGTCCTTTAGGAAGAAATTGTACAAACGTTCGATCTTTGGTGTGCCGGTTTTGACCATTGGCGTGAGCAGGTAATAGGCGCTTGTGGGCGTGGCTATATGTTTGTGAACCATGATCAAAACGCCACTTCTCAGCTCTTTTTCAACCAAAATGTGGGGGATAATCGCCAGCCCATGCCCGCCTTTTACCGCATCAATGGGCATTTCAAACTGGTTGAACATTGGCCCAATTATCCGGCGCGGCAGCGCGAGCCCTTGGCTTTGCAGCCATATGGGCCAGCTGTCAGGGCGGGTCATATGCTGGATGATCCGGTGCTCTAGCAGCGCCAGTGGGTCTATGACCGGGCGGCTGATAAAGCTGGGGCTGGCGACGGCAACGAGGGTCTCTGACATCAGAAAATCGGCTCGATATCCTTGCCAAGGCGGGTCACCCTGAACGATAGCAAGATCAATCAGACTTGGGTCTATGTCGGTATTTGACAGATAGGTGATGGTGTTGAGCGTCAGCCCCGGCTGGGCGCGGGCCAGCTCTATCAGCTTGGGCATCAACCAGCGGCTACCAAGCGTCGGATAGACCCCAATGTTGAGCGCGCCGTCGCTGCTGTCATGCGCGTGAATTTTCAGCAGTGTCGCCTCTAACAGCTCTAGCTGAGGCGATAGCTCGGCCAGTAGCGAAGTGCCAGCAGAGGTGAGCCGCACCCGCTGACGCGCCCGTGTGAACAGGGCTTGTTTGACAAATGCCTCAAGTGTTTGGATTTGTCGGCTCAGCGCGCTTTGAGTGATGTTTAGACTGGCCGCGGCTTGGGCGAAGTTTTCTGTCCGTGCGGCGGCCTCAAAGCACAAAAGGGCTGTGGTTGAGGGGATATGGCGGCGCATTTATTTTTTCCAAACAACAGATGAAATGATCGAATTTGTAGATCAATTTGGGGCGCTGGGTCAATTACGTGCGCAGGTTTCTTTGAGCAAGCGGTAGACACGGTCAATGACCGCCCGGATTTCGGGCAGAAACCGGTCTTCATGATGGGTGACCAACCATTGCTCATGTTCAAGCCCGTCGATCAGCGGCGATACGCGCGCCAGCCCGGTTTGGCGCATGCCGATGAACGTCGGCAGCACCACGCGGGCACTGCCTGCCAGCGCCAGATCGAGCGCGTTGCGCGGGCTGGTCACGTCTATTGGCGGGCTGGTATGGGGCAGGGCGTCAACCCAACGCGCCGAAGGTGTCGGGCCGATGACGCGGGCCCAGTTTTGCACATTGTCATTGGTGGCATAGGCGGCAAAACGCACCCGGCCAATCTTGCGCCCGGCCAGCCCGACAGCCTCTGGCCGCTGGTTGCGAATGCCGATCAGTGCGGCGCGGCGGCCGATATCGAGCCGCTCATCGGCGGCAATGAACCGCAGCCGGATAGGGTCTTGGCCGACCAGCGCGGGCAACTGGCCGCATAGAATATGGGTCACCCATGTGCCTGCCGATATCTTGACCACGGGCAGCGGCTGTTCGGCCTCGACCATCGGGTTGATGTGGCCCTCTAGGGCGGCGGCTTTGGCCAGCAGATCACTGCCCGCTTCGGTCAGCCCGTAGCCGCGCGGCAGGCGCACAAACAGCTCGCGCCCCAAGCGCCGCTCAAG
>JAESRD010000064.1 GCA_016764835.1 Paracoccaceae bacterium
TGGCGGGCGCGCGCGCGGCCAGCGCAAGTGCCACACCAGATGTCAGCCCACCGCCGCCGCAGGGCACCAGCACATTGGCCGCTTCTACGCCCAACTCTGCTGCTTGCGCCGCGATCTCCAGCCCGACAGTGGCTTGCCCGGCTATCACCAGCGGCTCATCGTAAGGGCGGATCAATACCAAGCCGCGTTCTTGCGAAATCTGGTGGCCGATGGCGTCGCGGTCTTCCGTCGCCCGGTCATAGAACAGCACCTCGGCCCCCAAAGCCCGCGTGCCGGCCACCTTGGCGGCGGGCGCATCTTTGGGCATAACAATCAGCGCGCTGACGTCATGTTGGCGCGCCGCATAAGCCACGCCCTGCGCATGGTTGCCCGACGAGAACGCGACCACGCCGCGCGCGCGCTCTGCCGCGCTCAGCGCAGACACAGCCGACCAGCCGCCACGAGCCTTGAACGAGCCGGTTTTTTGCAGGTTTTCGGCTTTGACCAAAATATGTCGTCCGGCCAGCGCATCAATATGGGGCGACGATAGCAACGGTGTCTGGTTGAGATTGCGGCCAATGCGGGCCTCGGCAGCTTCGATGAGCGCGAATGTTACATCCACTTTTGGCTCCATTCTTTCAGGGCGGCGAGCGCCTCTGGCTCATCCAAAAACGGCACATGGCCACGTCCGGGCACATCTGTGCGGATCATATCTGGGCGACGCCGGGCCATTTCGTCGGCCGTCGTCGCGCTTAACAGGTCAGAATTTGCGCCGCGAATGAGCGCCAGTGGCAGCCCGTCTAGCGCCTCAAACAGCGGCCAAAGATCGGGGGTGGGCAGGGCCTCGCCAGCCAAGAACGCGTCGCGCAGTTTTGGATCATAGCGCAGGTTTAGCGCGCCATTCGCCTCCTCAAATTGCCCCCGTGCTTCGGTCAGCCAGCGTTCGTGCGGCACATCGGCAAACTGGGTCAACGTCGCCGCCCGCGCCCGGGCCATTTCCTCGTAGGTTTTTTGCCTTGGCGGCAGGCCGAGATAGGTTTTGATAACCGCCAACCCTTCGGCCTCTAACACCGGGCCTACATCATTGAGCGCCACGCCGCTGAGCCGGTCCTTGGCTGTCGCGGCCAGAAACATGGCGACAAGACCACCACGTGACGTGCCAAGCATGGCGGCTTTCTCAAGCCCGAGATGGTCCATCAGTGCCAGCACATCGGCGGCTTCTTGTGGCACCGAATAGCTGGTCGGGTCGGCCCAGCCAGAGCCGCCACGGCCACGGTAATCAAGCTTGATCAGCCGCATGCCGGCGAGGTGCGGCGTGACATGGTCAAAGTCACGACAATTGCGCGTCAAACCGGGCAGGCAAAACAAAACCGGGCCGCTGCCCGTGACTTCATAATAAAGCTCTGTTTGGTCTTTTGCTTTGAAATTTGCCATCAAAGTAGCCCCTCTATGCCGTTGAGATCGTTTAAGATTACCTGAGGCTTGGCCCATAGCCGGTCAACCGGCTCACCCGCGCGGTTTACCCAAGCTGTGTTAAAGCCGTAGCCCGCCGCCGCCGCCGCGTCCCATCCGTTTGATGAGACGAACAGCACTTCTTTGGCGCTGCATTCAAAACGTTTACTGACCATGTCATAGACGCGGGGTGCGGGCTTAAAGATGCCGACATCTTCGACCGACAGAACCGCATCGAGCGACGCGCTGATACCGGCGCAATTGACCGCAGCCTCCAGCATTTGTGGCGTGCCGTTTGACAAGATCGCACAGCGCAACCCGCGTGTTTTGAGCGCTGCCAAAACCGTCGGTACTTCGGCAAAAGCCTCTAGCTCCCAATACAGGCCAAGCAAGTCAGCGCGCAAAGCCGGGCTCTCGATATTATGCGCCTCAAGCGCCCAGTCGAGCGCATCAGCTGTCAGCGACCAAAAGTCTTGGTGCTGCCCGGCAACCGCCCGCAGCCAGGTATATTGTAGCTGTTTTTGCCGCCAGTCGCGGGCCAGCTCGGCCCAGACCGGGCGCAGCGCCGCACCCGTTGGGCCATCAGCCAAACGGCGCGCCGCGGCGGCCACGTCAAACAACGTGCCGTAAGCATCAAAAATGCAGACTTTAATATCCATGCGCAGCACTCCCTAAAGCGCCAGCCTGACATGGTTGGCAGCGGCCCGAAACCCTCTGCCCTGACAAATTCGCGTCAGAGGTTCTCGGGCTGCGGCGTGCCCAGAACATGATAGCCACCATCAACCCGGACAATCTCGCCGGTGGTGCAAGCGCCAGCATCGGAGCAGAGCCAAACGGCGGTGCCGCCAACCGCTTCAAGCGTGGCATTGGCCCGCAGGGGTGCGTTTGCGCCAGTGTGCTTAAACGTCTTGCGCGCGCCGCCAATCGCCGCCCCGGCCAATGTGCGCATAGGGCCGGGCGATATCGCATTGACCCGTATCCCATCGGGACCAAGATCGTTAGCCAAGTAGCGCATTGTTGATTCGAGCGCCGCCTTAGCCACGCCCATGACGTTGTAATAGGGCGTGACTTTGTTAGAGCCCTGATAGGTCATGGTCAGGATCGTGCCACCATCGGCCATCATAGGTGCTGCCCGGCGGGCGACATCAATCAGCGAATAGCAGGAAATCGCCAGTGAATTCTGGAAGTTATCGCGGCTGGTATTGATAAACCGGCCGGTCAGCTCGTTCTTGTCAGAATAGGCGATGGCGTGGATTAGAAAATCTAACTTGCCCCAGCGCTCTTTGATCTTGGCAAAACAAGCATCGAGCGAGGCGTCATTGGTGACATCAACATCGACCAAAAAGTCAGAACCGACTTGTGCGGCCAGCGGCCCGACCCGTTTGCCAAAAGCATCGCCCTGATAGGCGAAGGCCAGCTCGGCCCCGGCGCCGTGTAGCGCTTGGGCTATGCCCCATGCGATGGAGTGATTATTGGCAACGCCCATAACAAGGCCGCGTTTGCCCGCAAGTGATCCGCTCATATCTAGCCCCTATTTGAGATAGCGCGACAGGAGCATCGACCCATTGGTGCCCCCGAAGCCGAATGAATTGGTCATGACCGTATCAAGACCTGCATTTTCAATAAGATCGGTTGCGATCTCGTCAGGCTCAATCGCCGGGTCGAGCGTGTCGACATTGATAGACGGCGCGATAAAGTCGCCCTGTAGCATCAGCATGCAATAGATGGCTTCTTGCGCGCCGGTCGCCCCTTGGCTGTGGCCGGTCATGCTCTTGGTCGATGAGATCAGCGGCGTGCTGCCCTTGCCAAAGACCCGGCGCACGGCTTCAACCTCGCCAACATCACCGACCGGGGTCGATGTGCCATGCGCGTTGATATAGCTGACCTTGCGCTCGCGCGGCAGGGTGTTGAGCGCCAGCCGCATGGCCCGTTCGCCGCCCTCGCCGGAGGGGGCAACCATGTCATGGCCGTCAGACGTGGCGGCAAAGCCGGTGATTTCAGCGTAGATTTTGGCCCCGCGGGCGAGGGCCCGGTCGAGATCTTCGAGCACGACCATGCCGCCGCCGCCTGCAATGACAAAACCGTCGCGGTTTGCGTCAAAGGCCCGGCTGGCTTTGGTCGGCGTGTCGTTGAACTTGGAGGACATAGCGCCCATCGCGTCGAACA
>JAESRD010000065.1 GCA_016764835.1 Paracoccaceae bacterium
ACCCGCACAAAGAAAAACGGAATTCCGCGCGCGCCGCTGCGTTGCAAGGTTGACAGCCGATGTGCCACTTGCTCAAGCGATGCGCCAAATTTATCGGCCAACCGCTCTAGATCATGGCGGCATTCTTGGGCCGCGTCGAGCATCTGCGCGTATGGCATCATCGCCGCGCCAGCATAATAATTGGCCAGCCCAATTTTGGCGATAGAATGGGCTTGGCTGGTGGCGAAGCGTGCTTTTGACAGGATCTCTTCCATTAGCTCATTTTGACTGAGCAGCGCCAGCTGGGCCAGCAGCTGAAAGCTGCGGGTTTCGGGCGGGGCATGGGCGGATAGGTGCAGGGTTTTACTGGCCACATCATAGTGGCGCAATGGGGCTGAACGGCTGTTTTCGATATGAATAACAATGCCATGCGCCTCAAGCGCTGCTGCCGCTTGGGCCGGGCTGCTCATGCCTGTGCCTGATTGTTGCTCGGCTGCGCGATCGATCTGGTCAACATAATTATCGCAATAATGGAAGAAATCGCGGACCTCTTCCCAAGCCGAAGGTTGCAGCCGGGCTTCTTCGCGCCCCAGTGCTTCATCGAGCGAGGCCAGCCGCTCGTGGGTCTGGCGGTAGGCGGCATGAAGCGCGAGGAAGGCGCGGGCAAGGGCGGGCGCATTGCTGGCCGTCAGCCGCAGGTCGGCCATCGGCGGTGGCGCTCCGGCAAAGACCGGGTCGGCCAGCGCCTCGTTCATATCGCTGGCAAGACGGGCCTCGTCGCCTGCGCGCATCTCGGTGACATCGAGGCCAAATTCTTGGGCGAGGGCCAGCAGAACCGTGGTCGAGACCGGGCGGTTATTGTTTTCCATCTGGTTGAGATAGGGCAGGGAGATGCCAAGCCGCTGAGCAAAACTGCGCTGGGTTTGGTCAAAGCGCAGCCGCAACTCGCGCAGCTTTGCGCCTGCATATAGCTTTTGTCCTGCCATTTGTTCTCCGAATGAATCGCGCATGGGGGTTTGCAACTTAGCTCAGGTCAGTTTGCCATTATGCGAAGTGCAATTCAACCGTTCAGCTGTTTTTCGCGGCGCATGACCCATAAGATTGAGACAATGCCCATAACCGCTGACAGGAACATGATCACCTGCAAGACCTGCGCCGTTTCTCTGCCAGCCAACAGCGCGCCGGACATGGCCGACAGGGCGGCGCCGCCGCCGATCATGATTGCACCGCTAAGTCCGCTGGCTGTGCCTGCCAGTTGAGGCCGCACCGAGAGTGAACCTGCCATGGCGCTTGGCAATTGTAGCCCATTGCCCAAACCTAACAGCGGGCAAAAGCCGAAGAAGAGCAGCGCACTATTGTAGCCCATGAGCGAAATAATCAGCGACAGGCCGAGACCGGCACTGGCGACGATCGAGCCCGCCAGCGCCATTTTGTTAATGCCGTAGCGCACCGAATAGCGGCCCGATAGGTAGTTGCCCAAAACATAGCCTGCGGCGGGCGAGCCAATGGCCAGGCCGGTCCAGCGTGGTGACAGCCCGTAAATGGTGCCAGACACATAACTCGCCGCCCCCAATAGCGCAAAGAATGCGCCGCTGCCAAAGGCGGCGCAAAGCGAGTAGCCCCAGAACCTTTGCGAGGATAACAGCTCGGGGTAGACCCTGAGCTGTTGGCCAAAACTGATGCCTGTGCCCTTGGCTGTTTCTCCAAGGTCTAACCAGCAAAGCGCCAAAACCAGCAGTCCTGCAACCAGCAAAAAGATGAAGTTGGCCTCCCAGCCGAAAGCCTGATCAAGCATGCCGCCGATCACTGGTCCGGCCATGGGGATAATGGCCATGCCCATAGTGACATAGCCGATCATTGAGGCGGCTTGGTCACCCGGCACCATGTCGCGGACAATGGCGCGGCTGAGCACCATGCCGGAGGCTATGACGGCCTGTAACATCCTGAAAGCAAGGAATGTTTCGACATTTGTTGAGTAGATTGTGCCAATGGTTGCCAGCACAAAGATGCTGAGCGCGCCAAGGATCACTGGCCTGCGGCCAAAGCGGTCAGAGATTGGGCCAATGATGATTTGCAGCAAAGCGGTTGCGGCCAGATAGCCCGAGACGGCAAGCTGCATCACGCCATAATCGGCGCCGAAATACGCGGACATCCGGGTCAATGACGGCAAGAAAATAGACATTGTCATCGCAGAAGTCCCGGCCATCAGGGTCAGCGTTGCAATATGTGGCGGGGTTGTGCGGTCCAGAAACCGAACCTTGGGTGCGGTGGTCATAGTCAATGCTTATCCTGCAGATACTGGAAGGTCCATTAACAAACTTAACTTGAGTAATATTTGCAAATTTGCAATTTGCTACGACCTTCCTGCAAATGATTTGCAAATTTGCGCAATTGGACTTTATTCGTATAGCCGCGCATCATAAAACCATCAGGGTAAATAATAGGCGGGCATCATGAACAAAATTTTGCAGGAGCTGGAAACCAGACGCGAAACGGCGCGTTTGGGCGGCGGCGAGCGTCGGATACAAACCCAACATGCCAAAGGCAAGCTGACAGCGCGCGAGCGCATTGATCTGCTGCTGGATGAGGGCACGTTCGAAGAGCTGGACATGTTTGTGGCTCATCGCGGCCGCGACTTTGGTATTGATGCCACCCGCCCGCCGGGCGACGGCGTGGTCACCGGCTGGGGCACGGTTAATGGCCGCATGGTCTATGTTTATAGCCAAGATTTTACCGTCTTTGGTGGCTCGCTGTCTGAGACCCATGCGCAGAAGATTTGCAAGATCATGGATATGGCCATTCAAAACGGCGCGCCGGTCATTGGCATAAATGATAGTGGCGGGGCGCGTATCCAAGAGGGTGTTGCCAGCTTGGCCGGCTATGCCGAGGTGTTTCAGCGCAATGTGCTGGCCTCCGGCGTGGTGCCGCAGATTAGTGTGATCATGGGGCCATGCGCTGGCGGTGCAGTTTATTCGCCGGCCATGACCGACTTTATCTTCATGGTCAAAGACAGCTCCTATATGTTCGTCACTGGCCCCGACGTGGTCAAAACCGTAACCAATGAGATTGTCACCGCCGAAGACCTCGGCGGCGCGTCAACGCATACAAAAAAATCATCCGTCGCTGACGGTGCCTTTGAGAATGATGTTGAAACGCTGGCCGAGATCCGCCGCCTGATTGACTTCTTGCCGCTTAATAACCGCGAAAAACCGCCCGTGCGGCCGTTTTATGATGATGTCGAGCGGCGCGAGGCCAGCCTCGACACGCTGATCCCTGACAATGCCAACACGCCCTATGACATGGCCGAGCTGGTGCATAAACTGGCTGATGAGGGCGACTTTTTCGAGATACAGGCGGACTATGCCAAGAACATTCTGACCGGGTTTATCCGGCTTGAGGGTTCGACCGTTGGTGTTGTTGCCTATCAGCCGATGGTGCTGGCGGGCTGTCTTGATATTGATAGCAGCCGCAAAGCCGCGCGGTTTGTGCGCTTTTGCGATGCGTTCGAGATCCCGCTGCTGACGCTGGTTGATGTGCCCGGCTTTTTGCCCGGCACGGCGCAGGAATATGGCGGTGTAATCAAACACGGGGCCAAGCTGCTGTTTGCTTACGGCGAGGCCACCGTGCCCAAGGTCACTGTGATCACCCGCAAAGCTTACGGCGGTGCTTATGATGTGATGTCCTCCAAGCACCTGCGCGGTGATTTCAACTATGCATGGCCCACGGCCGAGATCGCGGTGATGGGGGCCAAGGGCGCTACCGAAATCATCCACCGTTCTGAGCTGGGCAACCCCGAGAAGATCGCCGAGCTGACCAAGGATTATGAAGACCGGTTTGCCAATCCGTTCATCGCCGCCGAGCGCGGCTTTATTGATGATGTGATCATGCCGAGTGCGACCCGCAAACGGGTGTGCCGCGCCTTTGCTTCGTTGCGGGGCAAGAGCCAAGAAAATCCGTGGAAGAAGCATGACAATATCCCACTCTGAGCCAGAAAGCAGCGCGGTTGCGGTGCAGCGGCAGGGCGGTTGGTTTGTCTTGCGCGGCGATGGGGCGCTGACGCTGGCACGCCAGTTGCCGCCGCGTTTTGATGTGGCTGCGCAGACGTGCTTTGCGCTGCCGCCGGGGGCGGCGGTGAGCAGGCAGCGTCTGGCCCAGCAAATTCGCCAAGACCTGTGGCGGGCCTTGCGCGGGCTGCGTGGGTTTTCGCCGGTCGTGCGCGTGGTGCGGGCTGGTGATCTGCTTAAGGTCATGGCCGGCGGGCGGGTCGCCGCGCGCAAATTCCCGAAGGCCGAGACGGAGCGGCAGATTGCCGCGCTTTTGGCCGCGCCAAAGCAACGCGCCCGCTGGCTGCGCTGTGCTGGGGCGCGGGTATGACGCCGCGCGTCATATTCGTGGGGCTGCTTTGGGCAGCGCCACTGGCGGCGCAAGACCTCGTCGGCCCATCGGGGCTAAAGCTTGATCTCTTTGAGGTGCTTATCGAAGAAGCCCCGCAGATTGCCCGGCTGCGCTACGTTGCCACAGGGGTTACTGATTTTGAGCAAGTCTCAGCAGATTTTGCTTGGCTATGCCAAAATCATGCGCTGCCCGCTTTGCGCCAAAACGGCTGGCAGGGGGCGCAAGTTGTGATATCTATCGCCAGCGAAATCCGCCCCTTTGGCGAGTTTCACACTGAAATCATACAATTTTTTGAAGGTTACCGCCCAGATGGCGATACCTGCATTTGGGAGGCTTTCTAATGGAGAAGCACCGAGGCTTTCCGTCGCGACTGACGGGAACAGATTTCCAGTTTACCATTAGGCGTGCCGCCAAGAGCGGCCCGACCAAAATA
>JAESRD010000066.1 GCA_016764835.1 Paracoccaceae bacterium
ACGGCGCGCCAAGACGCGATTGACGCCTTCCTCGGCACGGCAAGCACAGCATAAAAAGGACCCGCCATGAGTGACCAAGCACCTGCCCCTATTTATGAAATTTATGGCATCCGCCATGCGGTCAACACTGTGCGGACCCGCAACAATAATTTCATTATCGACGCAAACCCAACAGAGCCGCTACAGCTTGATTTCTTTTGCTGGGTGCTGGTCAGCCCTGAACGCACGATCATCGTCGATACTGGGCTCGACCCTGAAAAGGGCGCGGTAAATGCCCACCGGCAAGTGATTAGCCCGGTTGATGCCTGGATAGCTCTGGGGATTGATCCCCAGGCCGTTGATACTGTTGTCCTGACCCACGCACATTATGACCATCTTGGCTACCTTGATGCCCTACCCAATGCACGCTTCTATATGCAGGCCGAAGAAATGGCCTATGTCACCGGCCCGTGGATGGAGAAACCTCTGTTTCGGCATGCCTATGCGCTGGATGAAATCAAACAGCTTGTTGATTTACTGCATCAGGGCCGGTTGCATCTTCATGGCCGCGAATATGACATTGCTGATGGCGTATCGGCCCATTGGGTTGGTGGCCATTGCGCCGGTCAAGAGGTTTTGCGCGTGCGCACCGCGCGCGGCTGGGTGGTTTTGGCCTCTGACGCGCTACACTATTATGAAGAGCTTGAACGCGGCATTCCCTTTGCTGTGGCCTTCAACCTGTCAGACATGATTGCCGCCCATGATACGATCCGGGCGCTGGCCGATAGTGATGATCACATCATCCCAGCCCATGATCCGCGCGTCACTGCCGCCTATCCTCCAGCGGCACCAGAATTCAAGAATAAGATCCTGCGGCTTGACCTTACCCCAAAGAACGCGCGATGAAGGTTTGCATCTCGCTATTTTTAGAGGTCTGTGCTGGTACGCAGGGAATATACGATGGACGACAACCTAATACATCAAACCAAAGAAGAACGCGTGGCAAGCTTTTTGCGCGAGGGTATAATCTCGGGCCGCTTCGCGCGGGGCTCAAAGCTCAAGCAAGCGCAGATCGCCGAGATGATCGGCACATCGATCACGCCAGTGCGCGAAGCGATCAAATTGCTCGAGGCCGAGGGCTTTGTGCTGGGCAATTCGCACCGGGGGGCTGTGGTCGCCCCATTCGACATTCATGCAGCCGAAGAAATCACCGACTTGCGGGTGACTTTGGAATGCAAACTTGGGCTCAGAGCGCTCAACCGATTGAACAAGCAAGATCTCGACGCCTTGTGCAAACTGCAAGACCAGTTCGAGGCGGCAGCAGCCCAAGACGACCGCGATGCGGTGCGCAGCATCAACTACCGGTTTCACGAGACCATCTATCAGGCCGCCGGTCTGCCGCAAACATTGCGGTTTGTCCGCACCCTATGGGCACGCTACCCGTTCGACCTGATAAACAAGCTCGACAACCGGATAGAACGCGCCTCGAAAGAGCACCGCAGCATGCTCAATGCTTTGATCGCCCGCGACGAAGCAGCGCTACTATCGGCCTTGCAAACACATATTCGAGCTGGCTGGGACGAGTTCAGCGACAGCTACGTCGAATAGCAACCGGAGACGCCTTTTCGTTCCGTTCCGGTTGCCCACCAACAACCGGACGACCAAAAGGAGCTCACAATGTCTTCTGATACCATCCTTCTTGTTATGGATATGCTCAACGATCTTGTTCACCCCGACGGCATGGGCGCAAAATCTTATGTGCCGCTGTGCAAAGCGCGCGGCGTTTACGACAACACAGCCCATATCATAGCACGTGCGCGCACGGCCGGTGTGATGGTTGCCTATGTTCGCATCGGCTTTTCGCCCGATTATTGTGAATGCCCACCCGCATCGCCACTATTTTCTAAGGCCAAAGAAAACAATGTTTTCAAACTTGGCGAATGGGGCACCGAAATTTTTGAGGACTTTGCCCCGCTGCCCGGTGATCCAGACATAATCAAACACCGCGTTAGCCCATTTTACGCAACCAAACTTGAGCCTTTGTTGCGCGCGCAAGGCATCCGCCACCTGATCCTTACTGGCGTCTCAACAAACGGAGTTGTGTCGGCGGCTGTGCGCGAGGGCCATGACCGTGATTACGCCTGCACAGTGTTGGAAGATTGCTGCGCTGGGGCGACGCAAACCGAACATGAGCATGCACTTTCCGGGCTGCGGCGCTTTGCCAAAATATCAACAGCATCAGAAGTCCGCTTCTCTAGCGGTTAAATCCGCCACCGCGCTCAATCATCCAGTTTAATGCATTATCTTGTAGCTGCATCTGTGTGGTTAAGTCGCTGTGCGGCATTTTTCATCATAAAATCATCTGAATAGCTTCACAATAACCCAAATCTCCTTCTTGACGCTCTCATTTATAATGCATTATATGTTATTCAACGACACGGTCCAAGCGATTCACAGGTTTGGGCAAAATTCAGAAATACTCACAGGGAGGTCCTCAAAAGTGGCCACTGCAGATAAAACAAAAACCCATAGTGTGGGCGAAGCGCCGGCAGAGGGTAAGATTACCGATGAAGCCGTTGCAGCTGCGCGCGCCATGGTCGGCCTACAATTGCGGCCCGAGGGCCCTTACCTTCAAGACGCAACCGCCGATACGTTGCGCAATTGGTGCAATGGCGTCGGCGATCTAAACCCGCTTTACCGCGAGCAAGGCTACGGCGCCGCGTCGCGCCACGGTGTGCAGCTTGGCCACCCAATGTTCCCCATGGCCTTTGGCTGGATCGGTCGCACGCGCTGGGGTCTGCCGGGTGTTCACGGGTTCTATGCAGGCAATGACTGGGAGCTTTTTCGCCATGTTCGCCCCGGCGACAGGGTCAATTCTGTTGAGCGGGTCATTGGCATTGAAGAAAAGGAATCCAAATTCTCGGGCCGTCTTGTGCTGCAATATGTCGAAGCCACCTATTTCAACCAGCGCGGCGAAATGCTTGCCCGTGCACTCGGCACTTGCACCCGGCACGAACGCAAAGCAGCGCGCGATGCGGGCAAATACAAAGACATTAAAACCCACGAATACACTTCCGAAGAGTTCGAAGAACTAGATGCGACCATCATGAATGAACCGATGAACATTCGCGGCTCAAAGGTGCGGTATTGGGAAGATGTTACCGAAGGCGAGACGCTCACACCGATCGTGCGCGGTCCGCTGTCACTCATGGACACAATGGGCTTTCTCGTTGCTTCTGGTCGTGGCCATACGCATGGCGTGGTTTTTCAAGCAGCAATGAAACATCCCGGTCACTTCTTCCGTAACCCCGAAGCGGGTGGCGGCATTGAATATACTGGGATCGGTCATCACAGGGAATCTACCGCCAGGGAAGTTGGCGTGCCGGGCGTTTATGATTACGGCCCGCAACGGTCCTCTTGGCTGGCATCATTGGTTACCAATTGGATGGGCGATGCCGGTTTCCTTAAGCGGGTACGCACTGAAATGCGCCGTTTTAACACGATGGGCGACAGCACATGGTGCAAAGGCAAGGTCACCAAGAAGTATATTAAAGACGGCTTTGCCCTCGTTGATATTGAAATCTGGGGCGAGAACCAGCGCGGCGAGATCACCACACCGGGGATCGCCACTGTTGCTCTGCCGTCGCGTGATCCGCAGCTTCGGGTCTTCCTTGATGGCGGCGAGCTTGAACTTGATCTGCCGGTCGTTCGCTAATTTAAGGACGGGCAGGAGATGAACAGCGATAAACCATTGACCGGAATTCGGGTCATTGAACATGCATCGGGCGTTGCGGCGGCTCATGCCGGTCGGTTGTTTTGCCTGTTGGGGGCCGAAACCATTATGGTTGAGGCCACCGGCCATTCGCCTCTACGTCAAGAGCCGCCCTTTATCGACCAAGAAGGCAGTTCGAGCGCGCTGTTCGCTTATCTTGCGGCGGGCAAACGTAGCACTATTTGCGACCTGACCGCTACCGCAGGCAAGCTGGCATTTGATCACCTGCTCGCGACCGCTGACATCCTGATTGATGACACGCCTGTCGCCGACAGGGCCGCGTTGGGCCTTAGCCCGGCTCAAATCGCAAAAAACCACCCCCATTTGGTGCATTTATCTGTCCTGCCCTTTGGCGCCATTGGCCCCAAGGCCGGTTGGAAAGGCACAGAGCTGAACCTGATCCATGCGGGTGGCGAAGGCTATCTGCTGCCCAACGGGCTGTCGGCGGATCTCTTCCCCGACCGACCGCCCCTAAAAATCGCGGGCCATTTTGCCCAGATGCAAGGCGGTGTTGCGGCCGCCTATGCCGGGCTGGCCGCGCTCTGGACTGATCAGGGCCAATTCGTCGATGCATCGGTGCAAGACGCCAATGTCATGGTCGGCGCCTTTGGCATCCAGCGTTTCGGGGACGGATCCGTTGAGCACAGGCAAACGCGCTCCTTTCGCTATGGCGGCGTCATTGAATGCCGCGACGGCTTTGTCGAATTGTTGATGCTCGAAGAGCGCCAATGGCAGGGCTTGATCACCCTAATGGGGTCGCCTGATTGGGCGCATGACCCTGAATTTGAAAGTGTTCTTGGCCGCTCAGCCCGCGGCGACGAAATCAACCGACACATTCGCGCATGGGCGCGCGGCTGGGCCGTTGAAAACCTTGTCGCCCGCGCTCAAGAGCAAGGCGTGCCCATGGCGCGCTATAATGAGCCTGCGCATATCTTGACCGGCGCACATGAAACCGAGCGCGGAATTTTTCTGGATGTCGAGACCGAGAACGGCACAATGGTCAAAGTCCAATCCCTGCCCTGCCGGTTTTGCGCGCAGTCTCTGCCCATTGATGGCGCGGTGCCGCGCCCCGGCGCTGACCAGCATTTGCTCGAATTTGGCGCGTCTGACAAAAGGATTGGCGGATGAAACCATTAGCCGGTATCCGCATTGCTGACTTTACCGTTCATGCGGCAGGGCCATTTTGCACCCATATGCTGTCACAGCTGGGCGCCGAGTGCATCAAAATAGAAACCGCGCTGCGGCCTGACATTTTTCGCAAATCGCATGCCATTTACGGCCGCGCTGGCCCGGCAACCTTTGATCAGGTCTCGTCCAACAAACTCTCGGTCAGGCTCAACTTAAAGCACCCTGACGGCGTTGCCCTTGCCAAACGGTTGGTTGCTATTTCCGACATCGCCGCAGAGAGCTTTCGCGCGGGCGTCATGGCCCGCCTTGGGCTGAGTTACAAAGATCTGCGCGCTGTGCGAGATGACATTATCATGGTCTCGGTGTCGTCCTCCGGGCAAACCGGACCAGACTCGCATTTTGCCGGCTATGCCCCACTTTTCGGGGCTTGGGGGGGCTTGGGCCATTTGAGCGGCCATGCCGACGGCCCCCCGGTTGAGATGCGTCACGTCATGGACCATTCCGTTGGCCTGCATGCCGCCATGGCCACCGCCGCCGCTTTGCACCAAAGACGGCGCACCGGCAAAGGCTGCCATGTTGATGTCGCCGCACGCGAGGTTGCGTCATCGCTGGTCGGCGATGCGCTGACAGCCGCCTCGGCCGGGGCACAGCCAGAGCGTATGGGCAACGATGACCTGCGCCACGCACCCCACGGTCTTTATGCCACCAAAGATGACGATCGTTGGCTGAGCATCGCCGTTGAGAACGACGCCGAATGGCGCGTTTTTGCCGAGCTGATCGGCCGAGCTGATCTGGCCACCGATGCGCGCTTTGCCCTTGAGACGACAAGGCACAGCAACCGCAAAGCTCTTGATCCTATCATTACAAACTGGTCGCGCACAAAGGTCGGCGAACAGGCAGCGGCGCAGTTACAACAGGCAGGCATAGCCGCCCATCTGTCATGGACCGCCGCCGATATCGTCTCCGATCCACATATGCGCCTGCGCGATGCAATCATTGACGTGGCAGAAACCAATGGCACCATCCGCGCTGCTGTCGGGCGACCATATCGGTTTTCTAGCGACCCGAGCCTCGGGATCACTGGCGGTACGCCAGAATTTGGCGGTGCAGAAGATTATGTATTCGGCGATTTGCTCGGGCTTACACGCCCAGAGATTGACGCGCTGATCGACGCTAAAGCAATCTATTGAAGGATCACAAATGACCAATGCTCCCGCGCAAGACTACAGCAATGCTGTTGGCCGTACCCAGCGCCAAACCGCAATAATCGAAACCGACAAAGCCGCTGCACTGGCCGCGACACTTGATCTTGATGATGCACCGGCCAGCGGTAGCCCGCTGCCACCGGGCTGGCATTGGCTCTATTTTAACCCCTTCGTTAAACAGCGCGACATCGGCTCTGATGGCCATCCCAAACGCGGCGGTTTTCTGCCCGATATTCAGTTGCCGCGCCGCATGTGGGCTGGGGGTCGGCTGACCTATCACAGCCCGCTGATTGTTGGCGCACCGGCTGACAAAGAAAGCGAAATTATCAAGGTCACTGAAAAATCTGGTAAATCTGGCCAGCTGGTATTTGTTACCCTGCGGCACCGCTTATTACAGAACAACATTCTGGCCATCGAAGAAGAGCAAGACATCGTCTTTCGCGCGGCGCCACCGGCCGGTGCGCCCCGCCCGACGCCCGCCCCTGCCCCTGAAACCGGCACCAGCACCCAGCTCATTACGCCTAACCCGGTTTTGCTGTTTAGGTTCTCCGCGCTCACATCGAACGGCCACCGCATTCACTATGATCGCACCTATGCGCAACAAGAAGAGGGCTACCATGATCTTGTCGTGCATGGCCCACTTACCGCCACGCTTTTGCAAGGTTTTGCGCAAAATTGCAGACCAGATGCGCGCCTCACCCAGTTTAACTTTCGCGGCATGGCCCCTCTTTTTGGTGACCGGCCCTTCAGTCTAGAAGCCAACCCCGCCGCCGACGCCAACAAGATTGACGTTTGGGCGCGTGGCCCAGATGGCGCACTGGCCATGCAGGCCAGCGCCGAATTTTCGGACTAGTTTATGCAACATATAAAAGCAGCCCAGAGCTATTTGTTTGTGCCCGGACAGCGCCCCGATAGGTTTGCCAAAGCCGCAGCTTCCGGCGCTGATGAGATCATCCTCGACCTGGAAGACGCCGTTGGGCCGGACATGAAAGATCAAGCGCGGGCCAACATCTTGGACTGGTTCGCCCAAGGTGGCACCGGCATTGTCCGGATCAATAGCCACGACGCGCCGTGGTATTGTGATGATCTGGCCGCCCTTAGAGACAGCCAATGTACGGCGCTGATGGTGCCCAAGGCCGATCCTATAAGCTTGGCTAGGGTGGCGGCCGAGGCACCCGACAAGCCGCTGATCGCATTGGTTGAAACAGCCGCTGGCATTGCCGGTCTGCGCGACAGCATTATGCAGCGCGGGGTCACGCGGCTGGCCTTTGGCAATCTGGATTTTGGCGCCGATATGCGCCTCCCGGCCGGCGGCAGTGTGCTTGATCACGCGCGGTATGAAATCGTGCTCGCCTCGCGGCTGGGTAATCTGCCCCGGCCCATTGATGGCGTGACCACTGACCTTAAAAGCACAAGCGCTATCACGGCTGATGTGCAACATGCGCGCGCTCTGGGTTTTGGAGCAAAGCTGTGCATTCACCCCGCCCAAATCAGTGCCGTCGCCCAGGGGTTTTTCCCCGCACCTATAGAGATCGATTGGGCGACAAGATTGCTGACGGCGCTGAAAGATGCCGCTGGGGCTGCTGTGCAAATTGATGGAAAAATGGTCGACAAACCCCTGATCGACCGCGCCCGGCAGATCTTACAAGATGCGGAAGTTACGGGCTAAACCCGCAAAGCCGCGCAAAAATTGCGCCCGGCCGCAGACAGATTTCAGCTTAGTCTGGGGTCTTTCTGCTGCCAATATACGCGCGCAGTTCTTTGACATATTTGTGATCATCCGAAAGTGAAACAAGGAAGCGATCTTCGAGCCCGCCGAGCCATTTATCTGCCTCCTGACTATTGCCCTGAGCATCCAGCATTTTCCCGATCCAGAAACATGTCCTGTCCGTATCAGAATGCCCGGTGCCAAAACTTTCCGATTGGCGCTGAATGTCCCAGATCGCCCGAAACTCTGCCTCCGCTTCGGCGTAGCGGCCTTGGCCACCGATCTGCTGGGCCAGACCATGGCGCGCAGCTATCGTTTGTGGATGCGCCTCACCAAAAATATCTGGCTGGCGCAATATATCCCAAACAGCCCGCATTTCTGCTTCAGCTTCGGCATTTCGGCCCTGCCTGCCAATCTCATATGCAAGATTATGGCGCGTTGTCAGCGTATCCCGGTGCGCCTCGCCAAGGCTTTCCAAGCGGCGTTGGATATTCCAAATCGCTCGGAACTCTGCCTCCGCTTCGGCAAAGCGACCCTGATCGCCAATTATGCTGGCAATGCTATGGCGCGTGATCAATGTATGCGGGTGTTCTTCCCCAAGATTGTCTGATCGGCGTTGGATATTCCAGACCGCCCTAAACACGGTTTCGGCCTCGGCGTAGCGCCCCTGGCTGAGAATAGCCCCAGCAAGATTGTGGCGTACAGCCAAAGTATGAGAATGCACCTCACCAAAATTCTCCAAACCACAATAGGCTTCCCAAACGGTTTGCAGCTCCTTTTCGGCCTCGCCGTAGCGCCCCAGCCCGATGATTTGTCGGGCGAGACTGTCGCGGGCCACCAAAGCGTGAGGGTGTTTATCACCGAAACCGTCCAAATGGTGGTAGATATCCAAGACCGCCCGACATTCGGCCTCCGCCTCAGCGAAGCGGCCCTGATTGCCAATATGCTCCAAAAGTTTGGACCGTATCAAAAGTGTTTGAGGGTGCGCCTCGCCGAAGGCTTGCGCAAGTTCGGTATAGAGAAACCGAAACACGCGCTCCAAATACCGTGAACGGTAGGCGCTCTCAAACGCTACAACCCGTTTATTGAACCAATCCCAAAAGCCTTTCGGGTCTGAGAAGAGCTTATGGCGTAAGGCCGCATCAAATGCTGCTTCGTGGTCAGTCGTCACTACAGCTTCAGCTGATGGCTGCGCGTCAGCGTCGTGCATATCAAAGAGCGCCGTGTGTATCTGCGCCCACCGTTCTGGGCGTTCTTTCTGTTCCCGGTCCTGCGCCATTTGGCGCATCAGATTATGCATTACCGGGTCACCATTAGTGGCCAGCGAAATGAAACTCTGGCGCGCGAGCCAACCCCAGTTCAGCTGCCCAAGCGCACCGGGAAAAACCAGCGCCAACCGGTTCATAATCGGCTCGGACAGGTCATGCGGATAAGACGCATAGCGCATAATCTCCCGCTCAGGGTCGGAAAGATGGTTCCAAAACCTCGGTAAAACGTCATGCTGGCTGGCTGCAAAGTCATCAATTTGTGGCACGCCGTCCTCGCTAAGATCGGCATATTGCGAGACTTGAAGGTCAAGATAAAACGGCAGCCCGCCGGAACTACTGACGATCTTTTCTCGAATGTCCGCGTCTTCGATAGGAACACCGGCCAAAAACTGATCAGCGTCTTGGTCCGATAGTTTCCCCAAGGAATGGCTGTCCACGATTGGCGCCCAGTCTTTATCGATCTCATCCCACCGCAGTTTGTCGCGCCCAAAAATCAAGAACAGCACCCCCGGCGCGTCTTGAACCAAATTGCGCACCCATTCATCCGCATGGGCTCCATTGACGGTATCATTGCTATTATAATCACGCCAAAGCGCTTCAAACGTATCGAGGCAGATAGTGATCCGACTGGACGGGTTCTCGGCCAGAAGATCACAAATATCGGCACCCAGATAGCGCGGTAAATTTTCGGCAATGGCGTCTTGGTCGAGTTGATCAAGCCCAGCCAGAACGTGTTTTCCGCGCCGCGCCAGCCATTCCTGTGTGCGGTTGGTCAAGCGTTTCGATATCTTGAAAAGCAGCCCAAGACCGGGAATATCGGCGAGCACTTCGCCGGTGATTTCGCCAACCGTTCCACCGGCAATTTCAGAAAACTCCTCCAACAGCCCATTATCGCCTTTGTAAAGCTCAGGGTGTTTTTGCCGCATATCTATGCCGGGATCGCTGAGGGAATGCAGGCGGGAAAAAGCTGTATCAAAGCAAGGAAACCGGGCGCCAAATACCTGAGCAAGCTGAAGTCGGATCGATAAGAGCGCGCGCTCCGAGCGGCGTAGGCGCGGATATTCAAAGTTAACTCTGGCATGGGAAATTTTTTGGCCGGTATTGTCGCCAGCTATTTCTGAAGCAATCCGCATCAGCTCACGCGACAGAGCCGATTTGCCCTGTCCGCCTACACCGTACCACGCAAGAACACTGTATTTGCCCGGCGGCTGGCGCCCGTCAAAGGCTGCGCGGAACAAGCTGGTCGCGTCTTCTCGGTCGGTAAAAACACGCTTCGCTTCGAAGGCCTTCCTGACATGGGATGGTTTCATAAGAAAGCCTCATCAGTAAACCGCTGCCTGCATGCGCATACTATAGCCCGCAGCAGCCAAACTTGTCATCCGGTTAGGTTAGCCGGTCTCAAATCTTACCTTTAATTTCAGCCCATCCAGCAAACGAATACTCATTTCGTAATGTGAGCGCACTCGGCTCAAGGCCCATCCGACTTCGCTGTTATTGACGGCTGAGAACGTCAGCTATTACATCGGTACAAGCGCATGTCGTCATTGCCTAAGGCTGGCTCGTTCCAGCGCGCAGGTTTGATGCGGTCTGGTTCCGTAATCGGCTGACATATATAGAAAATACTCTGCGCGCCTCGTGACACAGGTAACCCATTCCGCATGACAATTCCCGCCACAAAATAGAGTATATATTTGGAAAACTCCAAGTTTGGAGGCGCGATGCAATCGGCGATGACAGGCAATCTGAACTTTTCCTATCTGCCAAAGCCCTCGCTAATATCGTCTAGTTTTGATTATGAATCCTGACCCCGGTTTGTGTCCACAAGATCATTGAGCAAAGTGATCCGCTGAGACATCCGCGCCGCGCCAATGCGCGAGACCAGCATTTGGTCTTCGTCTTCAACTTCAGAGCGTATTTGCATCATCCGCTTTTTGCCAAGATCAGAAATAAGCAGATTGATTTGCCGCTGGTCAGATTGTGCCACCTGCCGGTGGACGAGACCATTAGATACCATCCGGTCCACAAGTTTGCTCAGGGTTGGTGGATTAATCAACACGATGTGCGCAAGCTCTCCCATTGTGAGCCGCGGGTCACCCTCCAACGCTTCAATAATGCGCCAAGCTTCTATCTGCAGGCCGTGCTTTTTTAACCGACTGGTCAGAGAGCCGTTTACCGCACGATGTGCCGCTGCAAGGGCATAAGACACGTATTGGTCCATCGAACCTATGTGCTGCGACATGCGTATCTCCACTTTGTTCACCTTCAAAAATTAGTTGACGTGGAAAGAAATTTCAAATGCTCTAATGCGACGGCCGGGGGGGATTTAGGAAAAATACGTTGATATATGACAGCGTTTGACCAACCATATATGCCAGTTGAACTGGATGATTTGCGCAGCATTACCTTTGCCCGCTCCAGCGATGCATATCGCGTTGCCCTGCTTATTCCCCTGTGCGGATCTGCGGGGCTTTGGGCGCCATCTTGCATTTCAGGCGCCCAAATTGCTGTGGCCGAACTCAACGAGGCTGGTGGCATACAGGGCCGTAAAGTGCAGTTGATCATGATCGACGCAGCACGTGAGGCTTGCGAGCCTGTAGAAGAGATCGTCAATGGTTTGATCGAGGGCGGATTTATTGATGCTATGTTGGCATGCATATCAGCGCCGGTGCCAGCGTCTGAGCAAAGTCGTCCGACAGCGGATACCTTATATTTATACGCCACTTTTTGCAGGCGGTGAAAAACGCCCAGCATTTTTCGATTGGCGAAATACCTGACGAACAATTGGGCCGGCAATGGCGCTCATTCAAAGCCAGTTTGGGCCCATAAAGCTGGGCGCTTATAGGCAATGATTACGTCTGGCCGCGTAGCTCTCATTCTTACACAAAACAAAAGTTGTAAGCTCTGGCGGCGCATTTGAGCGGTTTCTGCCCTTTGGCTAGCGCAATATGGACCTTATTATCGCGACGATTAGGGAATCCGGGGCCGAGGCGGTTTTGATATCACTGGTGGGTCAGGATGCGGTGACCTTTAACCGAGCTTTTGGGCATGCGGGGCTGCATGATGGCATGGTGCGTCTGTCTTGCGCGATTGAAGAGAACGGTTTGCTTGCCTGCGGCGCGAATAACTTAAAGCGGTTATTTGCGGTTTTTTCTTACTTTGGCACCCTCTCCACACCTGCATGGTAATCCCCCCTAAGAATAGTGGCGTTCATAAGTAGGAATTTCTCGGCAAGATATCTGAGGAGATTTTTGATGAAGACAGCACGATATAGCGACGCACAGATCATGGGCATACTGAAGCAGGCAGAGG
>JAESRD010000067.1 GCA_016764835.1 Paracoccaceae bacterium
AACTTGTCGCGCCAGACCGGTACGCCAGTGATCGCGTCTGTATCGCAAGTGGCCGCGCCGCAACCGGCTGCTACCGCGCCGCTGGCTGATACTGATCCCGCCGCCGAACCTGCAGGATTACAGGCCGAGGCTGGCCAAGTTGCGCCACAGGCTGGAACCGTGCCGCGCCTTAGCGTATCGCAAGATGGGGCCGTCCAAGCTGCACCACATGGCCCGGCACCTGCACCTCCCGGAGCAGATACTGATCCGGAAATAGCCGCAGCTGTGGCGGCGCAACCGCCTGTCGTGCCGGGCAATGTTGCCGGGTTTGACAGGGCAAATGCTGTGGATGAGCCGAGCGCGCTGGATATCGTTGCGTCGGCGGAGAGCGCAGTTGATAGAGCGCAACGCGGCAGCGTGCCGCAATTGCCGGCCCCAGACCAATTGTCAGATACCAGTGTTCAGCCTGCACCGCCGGTTGCTGCCAGCAGCGATACGCCGGTAAATGCCGGGCAAAGCCCGGACACTCCCGCATTTTCTACCGCGAGCAGCCCGGAAGCTGCGCAGATTGCGCCTGCGGCGGGCGATAGCCCGGTTTTGCCCAGCCCTCTGGGCGCTGCACCGCAGTTACCGGCGCAAGATCAATCGGTTAGCGCCTCAACTCAATCTGCGCCGCCTGTCGGAGCAAGTACAGGTGCGGCCCCGGCTATCGGCGGGCAAGCCCCAGAAACAGGCTGGCAAGACGGTGACGTGACCCGGCTCCCCGGGGCGCAAGCTCCGGTTGCGACACATGCGCAGAGCGGCGCATTGCCAGACATTGGCCAAACGCCCGAGGCTGTGTCGATCGATAATACGGCCCGTCAACAGACTGCCCCCGAGACAGAGCCCGAAACAGCCCCGGAACTAGCCGAGGTTCCGCAGCAGGTTGATGACGAGGTGGTCGTGGTGATTGTTGAGCCGGTTGCGCCAACGCCGGGTACAGAGCAGGCGGCTGGAACCGCCATGCCCGCTGGTGATACGACGATTGTTGTGCGCCGCCCGACCCAGGTGGCCTTGCCCTTGGCAAACGCAGATACCGCGCCTGTTGTTTCGGAGAGCGCCAGCACTGCGAGCGAAATGGTTCCGGCGCTCACCGCTTATGCCGCCGAGTTTGACACCAGCGAGACCCGGCCGCTTCTGGCAATCGTGGTCATTGATACCGGCACTTTCGCGGTTGAAGATTCTATCGCTGCGGCGGCCTCAATACCTTTTGCTGTGACCATAGCACTCGACCCCGAGCGCGCCGATGCGCATGCTGCCATGCAAGCGTGGCGGGCGGCTGGTTTTGAAGTTGCGGCAATGGCGAAGATCGCGGCTGGCGCATCGCCCAGTGATGTCGAAGTTGTGCTCGAGGCCGGTTTCGCCGCCTTGCCTGAGGCGGTGATCATGCTTGATATTGGCGATGCCGGGTTGCAGGGCGACCGTGATGTGACCAAACAAGCCATGGCGCGGCTGGCCGCCGATGGCCGCGGGTTTGTCACCGTCAACCAAGGGCTGAACATGGCCCTGCGCGAGGCGCTCAGCGCAGATGTGCCAGCACAGGCGATTTACCGCGACCTTGATGCCGACGGACAGGGTGCGCGTATCATTCGCCGGTTCATTGATCAGGCGGCGTTTAGGGCGCGCCAGCAAAGCGGTGTGATCTTGGTCGCGCGTATGCGGCCAGATACGTTGTCGGCACTGACGCTTTGGGGCACGGCAAACCAAGCTGAGCATGTGGCCATGGCACCAGTCTCGGCGGTTTTGGCGCGCCAGTAACTGCCGGCTAGTTGTTGCCCGTGCCTTTGAACAAGGCCGCGTCTTCGGCGGCGCGGCGGATGGCATTTGATTTATGCACTGTCTCTTGGAACTCAGCTTCGGGCACCGAATCGTAGACCACGCCACCACCGGCCTGAATGTAGAGCTTGCTGTCTTTGACCACGGCGGTGCGCAGAGCAATGCACATATCCATATCGCCATTGGCCGAGAAGTAACCTAAACCGCCGCCATAAACGCCGCGTTTTTCAGGCTCTAGCTCGTCGATTATCTCCATCGCCCGAACTTTTGGCGCGCCTGACACCGTGCCAGCTGGCATGCCCGCAAAGAAGGCCGAGAGCGCGTCTTGATCTTCTGCCAGCTCGCCAACAACGTTGGAAACGATATGCATGACATGGCTATAGCGCTCGATGATGAACTCTTCTGTCGGGTGGACCGTGCCAATTTTGGCAACCCGGCCGACATCATTGCGGCCCAGGTCGAGCAACATCAAATGTTCGGCCAACTCTTTTTCATCGGCCAGAAGCTCCAGCTCATAGGCTTTGTCCTGGGCTGTGGTCGCGCCACGCGGGCGCGTACCTGCGATCGGACGTACTGTGATTTCACGGTCAAACACCCGCACCAATATTTCGGGGCTGGCGCCGATAACCTGAAAATCACCGAAGTTGAAATAAAACATGAATGGCGACGGATTGGTCCAGCGCAGTGAGCGGTAGAGCGAAAACGGCGGCTCGACAAAATTCTGGGTCCAGCGTTGTGAGGGCACGACCTGAAAGATGTCAACGGCGCGGATATAGTCTTTGGCCGTCTCAACGGCGGCCAAATAGCCTTCATGAGTGAAGTTTGACACGGGTGGTTCGGCAGGGGCGGATGTGGCCAAGTCGCGTGCCTCGCCGGGCAAGGGTCGGTCGAGCGCGGCTTTTGCGTCCATCACCCGCTCTGCCGCTTGCGCATAGGCGGCGCGCGCGGTCAGGCCGGAGCCTGCCCAAGCTGGGGCGACGAGGATAACCTCGCCCTTCACCCCGTCGAGTACGGCGACAACCGACGGTCGCAGCATAACAGCATCTGGCAGGCCGAGCGGGTCTGGGTTTACGTTTGGCAGATGTTCAACCAGCCGGATCATGTCATAGCCGAGATAGCCAAACAGACCGGCCGAGGCGGCGGGAAGCTCTTCGGGCAGCGCGATCCGGCTTTCAGCCAAGAGTGCGCGCAGCACTGTCAGCGGGGCGTCGGTCTGCTCTTCAAAAGCGGCTTCGTCATAACGGGCAGAGCGATTTATGCGGCTGGTCGTGCCGCGGCATTCCCAAATCAGGTCGGGGTTCATGCCAATGATAGAGTAGCGGCCGCGTACTTCGCCCCCGGTCACGCTTTCGAGCATGAAAGCGTTTTTGCGGGCCCCGGCCAGTTTCAGCATCAGCGTAACCGGCGTGTCGAGATCGGCGGCGA
>JAESRD010000068.1 GCA_016764835.1 Paracoccaceae bacterium
GCAAGCCCGGCGCCAAAAACGCCTCAGCTTCGCCAGCTATTGCTGCCGATTTAAGTGGCAAAACATCGCCGAGGGCGCCATCGAGACGGGCCAATGTTCCGGCCCAATCCTGCATCAGATCATTATAGTGGATGAACACCCGCACCGTACCGCGCGAAAACTTTTCAGCGTCGAGCACATAACGCAACCACAGGGCCTGCCCAGCAGCAAAGGGCATTGCATTGCGCCGCTCCAGCGAGGCAGCGGTTTCCAAAGGATGGCGCAACACGCTGACAATTTTAACGGCGATACCCGCCGTTTGCAGCACCTCAAGCCAAAATGGCACCAACCGACAGATGCGCGGTTCTTTGAGCACAAAGAGTGGCGCATCGCCAAATTCTGCGACCAGCAATGCCTGCGCCTCAACGCGCAGTTCGGCAGCTTGGGGCGTGCCAAACCAGCTGGGGTCAATAGTGCCCCAATCGTCCCAACGGCTGCCAATAGAGGCCAGAACCTTGTCGTTAAAGCTCTGAACCGCACGCGATTCCCAGTGGCCCGCCGGGTTGGTCGGACTGGCGGCAATGAGTGTGGCGGGCAGTGCGCAACCGGCGAGGCTGAGCAGGCGGGTAACAAAACTGGTGCCAGACCGGTGCATGCCCAGAACAAGGACCGCTGTTCGGGTGGCTGAATGTTTCGCTGTATGCGCAGCAGGTGCGCGGGCGGACGCGGGCTTTTTCTTGCTGCTTTTTGCAGCTTTTGCTGCTGGCTTTGCCTTTGGCGTATTTGCCATATTATTCCCCGCTTCGGTCTGGTCCCCACCAGACCCGCCAGTTTGGCGTTTATCATTTCTAGGTGTGCAGGAGCGTTTGCGCAAGCGACAGGGCAAGCCACAGGCGAATTTAGCTGGTAAATCAATATATGCGCCAGATCTTCATCTGTGCCAAATCTTAGTCTGTCCAAGATCTTCATCTGTGACAGTCTTGCCTGTGGATAACCTTTTTTCCTTAAAAAGCTGGATTTTTGTGTTCCGCCCCCCGGGCTGAACCGATACGGTGGCCGGGCTAGACCCTAGATTCAGCTGCTTGATGCAGGGTCACATCCACCGGCTGGGGGGCCGCAATGAAAAGACGTATGCCGCGCACGATAAGGGTGCTGTTTTGCCTAACCACTGCTCTGTTTTTGGCGGGCTGTAGCCTGCCACGCGGGGCCGCCTTTCAGGCCGAGGTTTTGGCTGCTTCTGATACAGGCGCTGATGGTGAAGCCATCCGCGACTTTGCCGTTGAGCCGGTGACGCGCAACATGTTGCAAACCTATGCCAGTTGGCCAATTACCGGCGAGCAGGGCATGAACTGGATCCACCGCCAACCAGCGCCAGCCAACCGGATTATCGCCGCAGGCGACCTAATCGACATCACGGTTTGGACATCTGAAGATTATTCGCTGATCACCTCTGCCGGGCAACGGTTTGTACCAATGCACGGGCTGACAGTGTCTTCCGGCGGGTCAATCTTTTTGCCCTATATTGGCAATGTCCGCATTGCCGGCATGAGCCCCGGCCATGCGCGCAGCGTGATCGAAGAGAAGTTCGTTGAGATCACCCCCTCAGCGCAGGTGCAGCTAGAGCTGACAGAGGGCCGGCAGAGCACTGTCGGGCTGATTGGCGGCGTTGGCCGGCCGGGTGCCTACCCGATGCCCAACCAAGACTACACTGTGCTGGCTTTGCTGGCCGATGGTGGCGGGGTCCAGGGCGGCCTGAACAACCCGCAAATCCGGCTGATACGCGGCGAGAGCATCTATGGCATCAGCGTCGCACGGCTGTTTGATGACCCGCATCTGAACACCACCCTGCGTGGCGGCGACCAGGTGTTTATCGAAGCTGATGACCGGTTCTTCCTGTCGCTCGGGGCAGCCGGTAGCGAGGCTGTGCATAGCTTCCCGCGCCAAACGCTAACGGCGCTTGAGGCGATGGCGATCATCGGCGGCATCTCTGATACGCGCGCTGACCCGCAGGGGATATTGATCTTGCGGCAGTATAATTCGGCCAGCATTCGCACCGACAGCACCGGGCCAAGCCAGACCCGCACCGTGTTTGCGCTTGATCTTACCACCGCTGACGGGCTGTTTAGTGCCGGGCAATTTAGGGTAAATTCCGGCGATCTTGTTTATGCGACAGAAAGCCCGGTGACCTCGGCCCAGACCATATTTAGGCTACTAGGAAGCGTTGTTGGGCTGGCGAATAGATTGTAGCAGCCCGCCCAACCTGAAATCTCCGCATTGGCCCGGCTTGACTATTGCGGCTCATTCGGGTTGAAACACACGCCTGAATTGCAGGCTAAAGGGACGAGCAAGGCGCATAGTAATTTGCGGCCGCCCGTCCCAGAAGATAACATTGATTGAGCAGCCAATCTGGCTGATATTTGATCGTAGAGCGGTGGATATGCCCGGCTATGTTGAGACGAATTTCTGTGCTCTTTTATCGTTTTGCTGCCACGCATCTTCATGCCAAAATGCCCGGCTACCCACTGGTTGATGATACGGGCGCCACGGTCGGCAATATTGATCAGATCACTTTGCGCGGCAGCAGGCTGCAAGTTGAGGGCTGGGCGCAGGCCGGGCGGGTGGTCTTGCAGGGCGGCACGGGCCGGGCCTCTATGCGGCCCAATCTTGAGCGTACCGATGTTGCCAGCGCGCTTAATATCAAGGCCGATGTTGGTTTCTTTCTTGATATTCCGCTCCCTAACCTGCCGCCAAACCGGGTGTCAACGCTGACGCTGACCATACCGGGGCAAGCCGACCACCCGCTAATTTTTGCGCTGCCAGAGCCAAATTTGCGCGGGGCGCATCGCCGCCTTTTGCCAAAATTCGCCGGCGCTGTTGCCCGCTCTGCCCCGCATGCTCTGCGCTGGAAGTTCGGCCGCAACCCGGCGCACCGGGCGCGGATAAAAGACCTGATGGGGCTGAACGTGCACAGCCCAGCCACCGTGCTCAACGCTGCTTTGTTTGCCGCGCCCGGCCCCGATGATGAGCCAATGCGCCGCGCCGTGACCCCGATTACAATTATCTTGCCGGTTTATAATGCGTTTGAGCTGCTCGAAGAGGTGATCGACAGGGTTTTTGCCCATACTGATCTGCCCTGGCACCTGATCGTGGTTGAAGATTGCTCACCCGACGAGCGCGTGCGGCCCTATCTGCAAGAGCGCGCCGCTGGCAAAATACCCGAAAGCGGCACATTTGAGTTGTTGGAAAACGACGAAAACCTTGGTTTCATTGGCTCGGTCAACCGGGCGCTGAAGCGCGGGCTTGAGCTGGGCCACCATGTTGTGCTGCTCAACTCTGATGCTTTCGTGCCTGCCGGTTGGGCGACCCGGCTGTTTGAGCCAATGCTCAACGCCCGCAATGTGGCCACTGTCACGCCGATGTCGAATGACGCCGAGATATTCTCTAGCCCGGCAATCTGCATCCGCTCGGTGCTAGAGCCGGGTATGGCCGACAAAATAGACGGCGTGGCCGAGGGCTTTGCCCCCATGGTCAGTGCTGCCAGAGTGCCAACCGGCGTTGGCTTTTGCATGGCGATGAATATCGACTATCTGCGCAAACTGCCGCAGCTTGATACCGTCTTTGGCAAGGGCTACGGCGAAGAGGTTGATTGGTGTCGCAAGGCTGTGGCGCTGGGCGGCCAGCACCTGACCCAGCCGCGGCTTTATGTTGAGCACCGGGGCGGCGAGAGCTTTGGCTCCGAGGCCAAGATCAAGCTGGTGGCCAACAATAACAGCATCATCGCCAAGCGCTATCCGGGCTATGACGGCGACGTGGCGCATTTCATCAATTCTGACCCGCTGATCACGCCGCGCCTGGCGCTGGCCTTTGCCTGGGCAGGTGCGTGGAGTGATCTGCGCGGGGCCGCGCCCGAGGCCGAGATCCCGGTCTATGTCGCCCATTCGCTGGGCGGCGGCGCCGAGCTGTATTTGCAACACAGGATTGAAGCCGAGATGAAGGCAATGGGCCGTCCATCGGTGATCTTGCGCGTCGGCGGCGGCAACCGCTGGCAAGTTGAGCTGACCGGGCCGGATGGGGTGATATCAGGCGCGACCGACAAGATCGAAGTCGTCGCCCCGCTGATGGCCCCGCTGACACGCAGGCGGCTGATCTATTCTTGCGGTGTTGGCGATGGCCAAGCGCCTGAACTGCCGCTGGACATGCTCAAGCTGGGCGAAGGCGCCATGACCAGCTTTGAGCTGTTGTTTCACGACTTTTACGCCATTTCACCGTCCTACACGCTGCTCGATTCTGATGGCGTGTTTCGCGGTGCTGTCACTGTTGAGGGCACCGATGATGAGGGCCATAGCTACAATATGGCCGATGGCGAAACCATCACGCTGGCGCAGTGGCAAGAGCGCTGGGGCAAGCTTGTTGCCGCCGCTGACAGCCTGACTGTGTTCTCCAAGTCGAGCCACGGTCTGGTTGCCGCCGCTTATCCGAGCTTTGCCGATAAAATCAACCTGCGCCCGCATGAGCTTATCAACGAAATTCCGCGTCTGAACGTGGCCGAGGGTGCGGGCCGGGTTGTTGGCATATTGGGCAATATTGGCTACCAAAAGGGCGCGGCGATCTTGGGCGATCTGGCCAATGCTTTGGCGGATAGTGACACAAAAATCGGGCTGGTTGTGATCGGCAATACCGACCCCGCCTATGCCCTGCCGCAAAGCGTAACAGTACATGGCGACTACGAGCTGAAAGACCTGCAATCGCTTGTACTGCGCTATAAGATCACTGAATGGTTGATCCCTTCCGTTTGGCCCGAAACATTTTCCTACACCGTGCATGAGGCGATCGCGACCGGGTTGCCGACCTATGCCTTTGACATTGGCGCGCAGGGCGACGCGGTGGCGCTGGCACAAAACGGTGTTGTGATCAGCTTTGAGCCCGGCCCAGAGCTGGCGAAATCGGCGGCAGAGGCTATCCACCGGCATCAGGCAAACGCATGAAGAAACCCACGATATCGGTGCAGGCCCTGCAAGAACGCGGCATAGAAGCGCTGACCCATCACGGGGCGACAGAGGTGCAACTGCCGCGCAATACCTTCATCGAATCGCCCTCCAGCCTAAAATGGACGGTATTCGAGCATTCGCTGGTTTTGGGCGCGTTTTCATACCAAGTGTCAGGCAACTGCTTTGCCGCCCGCATTGGCCGCTATTGCTCGTTTGGCGAAGACATTCAGATCGGCCGCCAAAACCACCCGATGACGTGGATCTCGACCAGCCCAGCATTCTATCTTGGCGACAGGTTGTTTGGGCTGGATGAGGGGTTTTCAGGCGCTGAAGACTACCACAATTACAAGTTTTCCTATGAGGGGCCGCATACTAAAGCCAAGATCACCACTATCGGCAATGATGTCTGGATCGGCCACGGCGCGTTTATCTGCGCGGGCGTGACCATTGGCGACGGCGCGATTATTGCCGCCAAATCGGTCGTGGCCAAGGACGTGCCTGCCTATAGCGTGGTTGCTGGCAACCCGGCTATGGTCAAGAAATTTCGCGCACCGACAGAGCTTATCCCCAAGCTTCTACGCGCACGCTGGTGGCGGTTTGCGCCGTGGCAATTGACCCATCTTGACCCGTCAGATTTGGCCAAATTCTTAGACGGGATTTTGGAAATGAAGGACGAAGAACCGTTCAAAGCCGATGTGTTTGACCTGAAGGCAGAACTCGGGTGAGACCGATCGTCTTTTTGCATATTCCTAAAACCGCCGGGCAGACCATTCATAACGAGCTGACCCGTGTGGTTGGCGCGCAAAATGTCTCACCGATCCGGCTTTATTCTCAGGACAAAGACTGCCAGTTTCCGCCGGGCTATGCGCTTTATTCGGGCCATCTGGACTGGCATGATATCGGTAGCCTGCCGCAAAACCGGTTTACTTTCAGCGTGTTGCGCGATCCACGCGAACGGATTGCTTCTTTCTATTTTTATACCAAACGCCAAGCCGAAAAGCTCGCGCCAAACGAGCTGGCTAAATCTAGCCGCACTGGCATGCGCACGCTCCTGCAAAACTCGGTCGATGATTATTTCTTTGGCGGGGCCAAGCCGTGGCAGCGGTTCATCAACGACCAATATAACAACTTTTATTGCAGCTATTTTGCGACCAAACGCATGCGGGCGCGCCGCTTTGTGGCCGACTTGCCCGCAGCAGAGCTGGTTGAACTTGCCCTGCAAGGCGCGGCGCAGATTGACCGGATTTATTCGACCACCGCGCTGGCCGATCTTGAGGCCGATATGGCCCGCGAATTTGGCATGGCGCTCAACCTAACCGGCAGTTTTCACAATGCGGCCGGGGCACAAGGTGATCTGCGCTGGCCCAAGCTGCTGGCCTTGTTTGAAGATGACAGCGCGGCGCAAAAGCTCGAAGGTTTTGTGACGCAAGATCTTGAGCTGATGCGCAGGCTAAACCAGCCCGGCAAAAGCCATTAGCTTCAACATCAGCTTGTTGCCCTTCGATATCCGGTAGACATCAAGCGCAGCCATAGCCTGCCATCGCGCCCGGCGGCTAGGCATGGCGCGCATGGCGGCAAAATCCGTGGCCAGCGCTTTGTTTTGCGCGGTCAACAGGCCGAGGTTTTGCAGCAAAGCGGCCATATTGCCGTCGTTCCAACTGGCATATTCACCACGCATAATTACCCCTGCCCGGCTGAGCCGCCCAGCGATGCCCTTATGCGCGCCCATCACATTGCTCCCATGCTGGCGGTAAAACAGCCCCGGCTTTGCGTCGTTACACAGCCGCGCGCCCGCGCCTGACAGAGCGAGGTATATCCACCAATCATGGTGGCGCACACCGGACACGGTTGCGCCCAGCCCGGCTTGCAACAGAGCCAGCGCTTCGGCGTTAAACAGCATCGTGTTTCCGGCCATAATGTTTTGCACCAGCGCATTGCCAAAGGCGGGCGGGCGGGGGTGCAACACTGACGGACCGATGGGCTTGAGCGCGGCATCAGTCAGCACAGTGCGGCTGGCGTATAGCGCCGGGCGGCCGGGCTCTTGCATCAGCCAGCCCAGCGCATGGCTCAGCTTGTCATCAAACCAAACGTCGTCTTGGTCGGCCAAGGCCACGGCATGGCCGCGCAGACCGGGGCGTGCCAGCAAGCTCAGAAAGTTGGCCGAAGACCCGCGCGCTGGCCCGGCAAAAACATGCACTGCATGGGCAGGGTTGGCCGCGGCAAAGGCGGCGATAATCTCCAGCGTCGTATCGCTGGACGCGTCATCAGACACCCAAAGCGACCAATCACTATGGGTTTGGCGCAGAAACGAGCCAAGTTGGGCCTCAAGGTAGGCCGCGCCATTATGCGTGCACATCGCGATACAAACATGCGGCAACGCCATTTTGACCTTCATTTCCAGACCATTGCGGCAATGCTGGCCTTTTCAAGCTGCTCTATGTAGTAATGGGGCTGAAATTTCAACATCTCCTAAGAGGTGACTTTGAGCGCTCAAGATCAACCCAAGCAGGCAAATGATACACCGACGCCTCGGCGCGGCCCAACTGCGGCAGGCTCGGCTGCGGCTGGTACAGCTGCAACTGAGCCCAGTTCTGGCTCAAATTCTGGCCAGCGCAGTGAAGGCAAGGTGCTCACATTTGCGGAACGCCAAGATTTGAAGCGCAGTGAACTGGAGGCCCGTCGGGCGCTGGTTGCTCAGAAACGTGACAAAAAGCAGCGTGAAATGGAAGAAAAGCGGGCTGATCTAGCGCAGCGCCGTGCGGCGCAGCAAAAGCGCGAAAAGGTAAGGGCGTTGGCCTTGAAGAAGGCGGCAAATTCACCCAAACGCGCCGGGCAGCCAAAACTCGGCAAAGCTGGAGGCGGCCCAAATGCCAGGACCGGGCAGCAAAAAGTCACACCCCGGTCCGCCAAGCCACCCCTGCCTATTGCTCCGCCAGCCAAGCTCAGCCGTCCGCGTAGTCGCCACTGGACCGCGATTTTTAGCTTATTGATCTTTGTTGGCCTGCCCATTCTCAGCACACATTGGTATCTGACTGAGCGCGCCGCTGACCGCTATGCCTCGCTGGCCGGGTTCTCTGTCCGCACCGAAGATGTCAGCTCAGCTGTGGGTATTTTGGGCATGTTGGTGCCCGGTGCCGGCGGCTCTAGCTCGTCTGACACCGATATTCTGTATCAGTATATTCAGAGCCAAGAGTTGGTGCGCGCGGTCGATAACCAGCTTGATCTGCGCAATATGTGGTCAAAAGCTGACCCGGAAATTGATCCGATATTCTCGTACCATCCGCCGGGGACTATCGAGGATCTTGTCCTGTATTGGCAGCGCATGGTTTCGGTCTATAATGACAGCGGCACCGGGCTCATAAACATTGAAGTTCAAGCGTTTACCGCCGAAGACGCGCATCTGATCACCCAAGCGATCTATGATGAAAGCTCGGCGATGATAAACCGTTTATCAGCGATAGCGCAGGCCGATGCTACAGATTTTGCCCAGCGCGATCTGGCCAACTCTGTCGAGCTACTCAAAGTCGCGCGCGAGGCGCTGACACGCTTTCGTAACCGCACCCAGATTGTTGACCCCGCCGCCTCGATTCAAAGCCAGATGGGGCTGCTTTCATCGCTGCAATATCAGCTGGCCGAAACCCTGATCGACCTTGATATTATCCGCCAAACGGCGAGCACCAATGACCCGCGCGTGGCGCAGGCCGAGCTGCGTGTGGCGGTGATAGAAGCGCGGATGGAAGAAGAGCGCTCCAAGCTGGGCATTGGCACACAAGCTGATGCCAGCGCCGAAAGCGCCGCCTTTGCCGATCTTATTGGCGAATATGAGCGGCTGGTGGTTGATCTGGAATTTGCCCAGCAACGGTACACGGGCGCGTTAATCAACTATGATGGTGCCTTGGCCAAGTCGCAGCGCCAGAGCCGCTATTTGGCCGCCCATGTTAACCCAACCACAGCCGAAAGCGCGGTCTATCCGCGCCATAAGATGGGGGTCACCTTGGTTGGCATCTTTGCTTTCCTGATCTGGTCAGTGCTGATCCTAGCCAGCTATGCAATAAAAGACCGCCGTTAAGCCATGATTGTTTTGCAAAACTTGTCGAAGGAATATGTGCTACACGGTCAGCGCAAAATTGTGCTCGATAATGTGTCGGCGGTGTTTCCGTCAAACGTGGCGGTCGGGCTGTTGGGGCGCAACGGCGCCGGCAAAAGCACGCTGCTCAAGATGATAGCCGGGACAACCGACCAGACATCGGGCGACATATTGTCAGATGGGTCTATCTCGTTTCCTGTTGGCTATGCTGGCTCGTTTCACCCAGACATGACCGGCGCGCAAAACACCCGGTTTGTCGCCCGAATCTACGGTGTCGATACTGATGCGCTGATGGAATATGTCGCCGATTTCGCCGAACTTGGCTCACATTTTTATTTGCCGCTGCGGTCATATTCATCGGGCATGCGCTCACGGTTGGCCTTTGGCGTGTCTATGGGCCTGTCATTTGACACCTATCTGATTGATGAGATTACCGCCGTGGGTGATGCCAATTTTAAGCGCAAAAGTCAGGCTGTGTTCTTGGACCGTATGGAAAATGCGGGCGCTGTATTTGTGAGCCACGGCATGGCGCAAATGCGCGAAATGTGTGATGCTGGGGCGGTGCTGGAGCATGGTCGGCTGACCTATTACGACGATATACTTGACGCGATTGACCACCATACATTTAACATGAACCAATAGGTTATGGCTGTAAAACTCCCCAATGATGTCAGCATGTTGTTTTGTGTGGGTGCGCAAAAAGCGGGCACAAGCTGGCTGTTCGACATGTTGTCAAAAAACCCAGAATGTCATTTTACCCCGTATAAAGAGGTGCATTATTTCAACATTATAGCCGGGTTGAGCGAGCCTATTTACCGCGGCCGGCTTGCCACGGCGCGCAAAGTGGCTGGCAAGTTGGATTACCGGCTTGGCCCGGGCAATGCGGGGCTGTTAAGACGGCTGCGCGGCGTAACTGACCTGTTGGAAATATACACAGGCAAGCAGGGCCCCAACCGGCATGCCCCTTATCTAAACTACATGCTAAAAGACCGCGGTACAGCGCAAATTCTTTGTGACTTTACCCCCGGTTACAGCCTGTTGCGGCCCGAAGATTTTGCCCAAATGGAAACTCTCGGCCGCTCAAAGTTCATATTCGTTATGCGCGATCCGGTGGCGCGGCTTTGGTCGATGATCAAGATGCAGGCCGGGTTGAATACTGACAATGATGATACCTTTGAACAGGCCTGCCACGACATAGGCTGGGCCAAGGTCAAAATGGGCAGGGCTGGTTTTGCTGGCCGGTCTGATTACCGCAAAACAGTTGCGGCAATGGAGGCGTCGGTCCCGGTCGATCGGATCCAATATTTGTTTTATGAAGATTTGTTTTCACAAAGTTCGATGGACGAAGTATGTGGCTTTGTTGGCATATCACCATTGCCGGTTGAGCCGGGAAAACGGATCAATGAGGGCAAGGCTCTGGCCCTGCCCGATGATTTGGCCGCTATATTTTATAAGCACCTAACACCGCAATATGAGGCGATGCGGGAAAAGTTTGGCGCGCGGCTTCCGGCGAAATGGCGCCAAGGTTAGACTTGGGCCAGTCTTTGGCCAAACAACTTGCCCAGCGCGATCATGATCAAGGCCAGCGCCAGTAGCGCCATGCCCGCTGTCATCCCGGCGAACTTAAACGAGGCCACGGCGGAGTAGGGCAATGCGGTCCAATCAGCAAAGCCAGTTGGGTTGGCCAACATGGCGAAGGAGATGACGTTTTCAAGCGCATCGGCACAGGCGGCGGCCATGGCCGACAACCGCAACCGTTGGTTCGACCCCACATTCCTTATCGCTTGTTGATATGCAATTCCGTCCCTTCATAGATTTGAAGGGAGCTTCTCTATGGAAGCTTTGAGCGAGTTACTCACAAGAATTCCGCGCAGTTCGAATGGCAAGCGGCAGTGGCCTCTTGAACTGAAGGCCCGGATTGTTGCGGAAACGCTGAGTGAGGGCGCGACCGTGAATGGGGTGGCCAAACGATATGATTTGATAGCCAGCACC
>JAESRD010000069.1 GCA_016764835.1 Paracoccaceae bacterium
CCTCGATCGTACCGTCATCTTTCATCGACTGGATCGCCGCATTTACCGGTCCGACCAGATCGCTGCCTTTGGGAAAGATAAAGCCGAAATCCTCGGTCCCGAGCGGGCTGCCGATGATTTTGAGGCCACCGTCGGAGGCGGCAACATAGCCGTTGCCTGCCGTGCCATCGGTCAGCACCAGATCAACATCGCCGGTGCGCAAGGCTTGGACACCAGCGCCGAAGGTTTCAAACAGACTGATACGTGGGTTGGTCTCGTCGCCATCAAGCACCTCATAGACGCCAACATAGAACGGGGTTGTGCCGGGCTGGGCGGCCATCAGCAGGTCATCATCAGCGGCAAAGCCCGCTGCGTCATCAAAGCGCATCTCGTCGCCGCGCACCAGCATAACCATCTGACTTGTCATGTAACTATCTGAAAAGTCGATGATTTCAGCGCGATCTTCGCGGATGGTGATGCCTGTCATCCCCATCTCGAACTGGCCCTCAGACACGGCAGGGATCATCGCATCCCATGAGATATTTTCATAAACAACCGTTAAGTTTAGCCGCGTGGCGATCTCTGCCATCGCGTCATATTCCCAGCCAACAGCCGCGCCGGTGCCGTCAAGAAACTGCAACGGCGGGTAAGCATTCTCGGTGACAACCACAATCTCGCGGCCGCCAAGGTCTGGCAGGTCTTGCGCAAATGTTGGTGTGGCCAGCAGAGCCAAGCCAAGTGCAATAAGGTGTTTCATATCTTTTCTCCCCAAATGTTGTTGCCGCAGATTATGACGTAGCAGCCCGCCAACTCAAGGCCGAAACGCTCAAACCCCGGCGCAGGTGGCGCATTCGGGGTTGCGCTTGGCCTTCATCACCCGTGTCTCGGCGTAAAGTGCATCATAAATCATCAATCGGCCCATCAGCCCGGCCCCGGCCCCGGTGATGTGCTTGACCGCCTCCATGGCCATCATCGCGCCGAGAATGCCCGGCAGAGGGGCCGCCACCCCGGCCTCGGCGCATGACGGCACCAATGCCGGGTCGGGGGCCGCGGGGAACAGGCAGGCAAAACAGGGGCCACCAGCCGCCGGGTTGTAGAGGCTGATCTGGCCTTCCCACTGGGTGAGAGCGGCGGCAATAAGCGGCGTGCCTGTGGCGATAGCGGCAGCGTTTATGGCGTAACGGGTTTCAAAATTGTCGGTGCCGTCAAGCACCAGATCATAGTTTTGAAACAACGTCTTGGCGGACGTTTCGGTCAACCGATCCGGGTGCGTAACCACGCTGATATGCCGGTTGAGCGCCTGCATCGCCGCCTTGGCGCTTTGGGTCTTGGCCACGCCAATCTGCGCTTCGGTATGAATTACTTGCCGCTGCAAATTGCTATCTTCAACGATATCATCATCAACAATACCAATCGTGCCAACGCCAGATGCGGCGAGATACAGCAAAGCCGGCGCGCCCAGACCGCCCGCGCCAATGACCAAAACTTTGGCGTCTTTGAGCTGGCGCTGCCCCGGCCCGCCAATTTCGCGCAACATAAGGTGGCGGGCATAGCGGCTGAGTTCCTGGGGCGTAAACGCGCCGGGCTTTGGCGCCGGTTCTTGGGGCAGCTCAGCCGCATTCCTACGCCGGACTTTGGCCTTCAGGGCAGACAAGCCGCGCCAATAGCCAAAGCCCAAAGCCACCGCCACTGCCAGCATGACCCAAAGCCGCAAGTCACTGCCCGTGGCTTGGCGCAGCGGGTGCCCGTCAGGCAAGGTCAGCTGAATAAGAATGACAGCGCCAAACAGCACCGCTTGCATAACCAACCTTGGCCGTTTTGGCGCGTCCATCACCGCGCCTATCGCCCAGAGCACCGCCGAAACGGCGAGCACCATGATCATGAGGCAAGCCCGGTTGAGCCGTAACCGCCTGCGCCGCGCGCCGTGTCATCAAGCGATGTCACCACACCAAAACCAGCCCGCACCACCGGCGCAATAATCAGCTGGGCCACCCGCATGCCGTGGGTCACATGAAACGGCGTATCCCCCAGATTGACCAAAATCACACCGACTTCACCGCGATAATCAGCATCAATCGTGCCCGGGCTATTTGGCAAACACACTCCAAATTTCAGCGAAAGCCCGGAGCGCGAGCGCATCTGCCCCTCAAACCCCGGCGGAATACGCAAGCGCAATCCCGTTGGAATAATCGCCCGCTGCATCGACGCAAGAACCAGCCCGTCCGTCCGGCTCTCGGGCGGAAAATTAGCGCATATATCGGCCCCAGCCGCCCCGGCGCTGGCATAAAACGGCAAAGGCAACGACTGATCCGCGCCCTCAGTCCAGACAACATCAACCTGTGGCGCATTCATTGCAGCGCCTCAGCAATCCGCGCCGCCGGCTTGCGCGCCACAGCATCCTTGCTCATCCGCGGCCAGTCTTCTTCGCCCTCATCGGTGATCAGCACCACGTCATTCTCGGTGCCGCCCATGATCCCGGTCTCGGGCGATACATCATTGGCCAAGATCCAATCACAGCCCTTACGCAGCCGTTTGGCCCGCGCATGTTCCAGCAGCTTTTCTGTCTCGGCGGCAAAGCCAACCACCAGCTGCGGCCGCCCGGCACCCATCTGCGCCACCCCGGCCAAAATATCGGGGTTCTCGGCAAAGTGCAGCTCCGGCAACCCGTTCTTGCCCTTTTTGATCTTTTGCTCCGACGCACCGACAATGTGCCAGTCCGCGACAGCTGCAGCACAAACCACACAAGCTGCCGGTAGGCCCGCGCTCACCGCCGCCTGCATCTCGCGGGCCGTCTCTACGCGGACCACCTCGACGCCCGCGGGCGGCGAAACACGGGCCGGGCCTTTTTTGGCGCGCAGATCGCTCAAAATATTACTGGCTGTATCAAGGTGCCCGCTTTCCCGACGCAATTCATTCGATTTCTGCTGCAGTTCACCCATGAGAGCCGCAATTTCCTTCCGTTTGGCCTCTAATTCTTGTTGAGAGGTTCCTATCCGGTCATTCAAGGCTCGCAGATCGCTTTCGGCTTGTTCGGCTTTCCCGTTCAGGTTCTGAATATCGCCCTCCAATAAGGTCTTTTTGTTGCCGAGTATCAAAGCATAGGTTTCTGCTGCCTGTGCGAGTTCCCGGGCACGGATAGCATCAAAGAGCTCTATTTTTGCTGTATCAAGACTTGCCTGAATTACGGCCAGTTGGGCTGTCAGTTCACCCTGCTGGCGGGTGCCTTCGCCAATCTCGGCTTTGAGTGCAGTCATTTCAGCCTCGTCGGTTTCGAATTTTGCCCGCTCTGCCCGCATGCGCGACAGTTCCTCTTGAATTTGGAGCAAAGTTTCACGCTCGTTTTTGACATCCGCATGGAGCTTCTGAACACTCTGTTCAAGATTGGATTTGGTTTGCTCCAAACTCACTGTGTCGCTAGTGATTCCAGACAAGGCGGTGCGCGCGAGAGACAATTCTCTTTGTTTTC
>JAESRD010000070.1 GCA_016764835.1 Paracoccaceae bacterium
AGTGCAGGCATGGGGTTAAGATAGGCCTGTCGCGGCTGCGCGGCAACGTGAATGAGGCGGGGCGAATGAACCAAGATTTCATCGGGGCGAAAGCGGTGCTGCTGACCGGCGGCAAGCTGATAACCCTGCTGCGCGATGTGCGGCCAGACATCCCGTACCCTGATCATTGGGACCTGCCCGGCGGCGGGCGCGAGCCGGGCGAAACACCGCTAGAGACTTTGGCCCGGGAGGTGCACGAAGAGCTGGGGCTGGCGCTGGGCGAGGTGATCTGGCAGCGCCGGTTTGAGGGGCCGCATGGGCCGGGCTGGTTCTTTGTGGTGGATATGCCACAAGGCAGCGCCGAGCGGATTGTGTTTGGTGATGAGGGGCAGTGTTGGCGGCTGATGTCGCCTGCTGGGTTTGTCGGCCACGCGCAGGCGGTGCCGTTTCTGGCCCAGCGGGTGCGGGTTTGGCTGGCGGAGGTTTAGCGCGGCGTGTTGGGCCTGCTCCTGCGCCAAAACACAAATGCCGCAGCAAGGGTGATTATGAGTTCTAAAGCAAACGTCCAGTGCCAGATAAAATTCCACACCCACCAATCATAGCTAGACGGTATGTGAACCAGATGCAGCTCAGCGCTAAAAAACGGCCGCAACCAGCCGATTTCGGCGGCGATACTGTCTAACGCCATATGCAAAAGCAAACTTGCGGTTGCGATCTGGATAAAGGGTTTTGCTTTGTTAAACTGCATCGCCCCAGCCAGTAACCATGCGCAAAGAGCAAGGCCGAGCCAGAACAAAGGCCAATGAAAGAAATAGGCGTGATGATTGGTTTGCTGATCGTCGACCAGATAAAACCATATGAGATCAAGATCGGGCAGAATAGCGGCGAAAAGCCCCACAGCGATCAGGGGTTTTCTGTGCCGATGGCTTTTGGCCATTCGGTTCGCCAATAAATACCCAGCCGGTAAATGAGCAATGAACATCAGCCCTGCATCGCTCCCAAAAACCTTGCTTCAACAATTGCCGCATAGCGCTCTTATCGGATTGTCTAAAATGTTGCCATGTCTCTTGATCTCGACCGCAAGCCGTTAGCGCCGGACTCATCACAAACCGTCATACTCATTATGCTCATATAACATTGGATTTACGCGCCCCACCCCCCTAGTGCTTGCCGCGAAACATCCCGACCGGGAGAGAGTGGCCCCGCGCCACCGCCGAAGGAGAAACCGCGCCCCGCGAACTCTCAGGCAAACGGACCGGTTGGGGTGCAACACTCCGAAGAGTTGCCTCGATTATCGGGTGAGGCACGCCGAAGGAGCAAGCCGGGATCGATGCCCTCGGTGAAACTCTCAGGCCCAAGCATGGAGGGGGCGCACGGCGTGAAAACATGCGCCAATGCGGAGCATAACCATGACCCATATCGCCGTTCTGGGTGCCGGAATTACCGGTATCACCACAGCCTATTCACTTGTTCAGCGTGGCTATGATGTCACCGTGTTTGACCGTCAGCGTTATGCGGCGATGGAGACCAGCTTTGCCAATGGCGGCCAGCTTTCTGCAACCAACTCAGAGGTTTGGAACCAATGGTCAACCGTTTGGAAAGGTCTCAAATGGATGCTTTCTGCCGATGCGCCGCTGAGCGTTAGCCCGCGTCCAAGCTGGCACAAGATCTCTTGGATGACCGAATTTCTGGCCGCGATCCCGAAATACCGCGCCTCGACGATCAAAACCGCGCAAATGGCCGTGGCCGCTCGTGCCGGGCTGTCTGACATGGCCGAACATTCGGGCATCGACTTTGACTTCAGCCCTGCCGGGATTCTGCACTTTTACAAAACCGAAGCCGACCTGAACCACGCCCGCAAAGTCACCGGGCTTTTGGCCGAGGGTGGGCTGACGCGCCAAGAGCTGAGCGCCGCCGAAACGCTGGCCAAAGAACCTGCGCTGTCTGGCAACATTGTTGGCGGGTATTGGACCGAGAGCGATTCGACCGGCGATATTCATAAATTCACCAAGCGGCTGGCTGATTGGCTGAGCAAGCAGGGCGTGACGTTCCGCATGGGCACAGTGATCGAAGAGCTTAAGGCCGAAGTGGGCGGCGTCACAGTCGTCACCGACAAAACCGAGCGGTTTGACGGGGTGGTGGTTTGCGCCGGGGTCGGCTCGCGTCGTCTTGCCGCCATGCTGGGTGATCGGGTAAATATCTACCCAGTCAAAGGCTACTCGATCACGGTTGATCTTGATGATGCCGCCAGCCAAGCGGCAGCGCCCACGGTTTCCTTGCTCGATGACAAATCCAAGATCGTTGCCGCGCGTTTGGGCGCTGGGCGGTTGCGGATTGCGGGCACGGCTGAGTTCAGTGGTGATAACCATGACATTCGCGCCAACCGGGTGCGGCCATTGGTGAAATGGTGCGAAACCCATTTTCCCGATGTGTCGACTGAGAATTGTGTGCCATGGGCCGGGCTGCGGCCAATGATGCCTGACATGTTGCCCCGCGTCGGCCCCGGCAAGCATGACCGGGTGTTCTATAACACCGGTCACGGCCATCTGGGCTGGACACTTTGCGCGGCCACATCGCAGGGCGTTGGCCAAGCTGTTGAGGCGCGGTTCCCGCTGTCGCTTGGGAGCGCAGCCTAACGGTTGGGACGCATAGCTTGCGGTGAGCGCAGCTCTGCAAGCACGGCCTGCGCGGCAGCGCGCGGGTCTGCGGCCTGCCAAACCGGGCGGCCGATAACCACATGATCCGCGCCAGCGGCAATCGCCTCAGCCGGGGTGGTGATGCGCTTCTGGTCGCCAAAGTCACTGCCCGCCGGGCGAATGCCGGGGGTGACGATCAGCTTGCCTTTCGCCTCGGGCAGGGCGCGGATAAGCGCTGCTTCTTGCGGCGAACAGATCACCCCATCTGCACCGGCCTCTAGCGCTTTGCCCGCGCGTTCGGTGACGATATCGGCGATCGTGCCGGGGCGGATCAGGCTGGCATCAAGATCATCGCGGTCGAGCGAGGTCAGGATAGTGACGGCGAGGATTTTCATCTCGGAGCCACCAGCGCCGTTGCGCGCCGCCGTGACCACATGCGGGTCGCCATGCACAGTCAGAAAGTCGAGGTCGAACTGCGACAGGCCACGGGTTGCGGCCTCAATCGTGGCCCCGATGTCGAACAATTTCATATCCATGAAAATGCGTTTGCCGTGCTCGCCCTTTAGCTCTTGGGCCAGCGCCATGCCGCCGCCTGTGAGCATGCCCAGCCCGATTTTATAAAATGACACGGCATCGCCGATCTTCTCGGCCATGGCCAGCCCGGTCAGGGCATCGGCCACATCGAGGGCGACAATGAGGCGGTCGTCGGCTTTTGGGGTATCGGTCATGGGGCAGGCTCCTAAAATGACGGGCAATCGGCGGCTTTCTATCCGGCCCAGCCCCCGGGCAAAACCACAAAGTGCAGGTTGAAAACCAAGGCCCGCGCCCCCATCTATTGTTCAAGGCCCAAAAAGGGGTGTGCCGCATTGGTGGGCATCTCACATACGGGCGCTTATATAGGAGAGTGCTATGAACTTAGATAAGTTCACTGAGCGGAGCCGTGGCTTTTTGCAAGCTGCGCAAACAATAGCTCTGCGCGAAAACAACCAACAACTCACCCCTGAACATCTGCTCAAAGCCTTGCTGGATGACAGCGAAGGGCTGGCGGCCAATCTGATCACCCGTGCCGGTGGTGAGCTGGTGCTTGTGCGCGAGGCGGCTGATGCGGCCGTGGCCAAGCTGCCAAAGGTTACCGGCGATAATGGCCAGGTCTATGTTGATGGCCCAACCGGCAAAGTTCTGGCTGAGGCCGAGCGGCTGGCTGAAAAGGCTGGTGACAGCTTTGTGCCGGTTGAACGCGTGCTTATGGCGCTGTCGATGGTCAAGTCAAAGGCCAAGGCGGCTTTGGACGCGGGCAAAGTGACCGCGCAAGCGCTCAACACTGCGATCAATGACATTCGTAAAGGCCGCAAGGCCGACAGTGCCAGCGCTGAAGACAATTACGAGGCGCTGAACAAATATGCGCAAGATCTGACCGAAGCCGCCCGTGAGGGCCGGATTGACCCGATCATTGGCCGCGACGAAGAAATTCGCCGGGCCATGCAGGTGCTGTCGCGCCGGACCAAGAACAACCCTGTGCTTATTGGTGAGCCCGGCGTGGGTAAAACCGCCATTGCCGAGGGGCTGGCCTTGCGCATCGTTAATGGCGATGTGCCAGAGAGCCTGCGCAACAAGCGGCTGATGGCGCTCGATATGGGCGCGCTGATAGCTGGTGCCAAATATCGCGGTGAGTTTGAAGAACGGCTCAAGGCGGTTCTGTCTGAGGTGACAGAGGCGGCGGGCGAAGTGATTTTGTTCATTGATGAGATGCACACGCTTGTGGGTGCCGGCAAAGCTGACGGCGCTATGGATGCGGCCAACCTGATCAAGCCTGCGCTGGCGCGCGGCGAGCTGCATTGTATAGGTGCCACCACACTGGATGAATACCGCAAATATGTTGAGAAAGACGCGGCCCTTGCCCGGCGTTTTCAGCCGATCATTGTCGAAGAACCTACCGTTGAAGACACGGTTAGCATTCTGCGCGGCATCAAAGAAAAGTATGAGCTGCACCACGGTGTGCGCATTTCTGACAGCGCGCTGGTTAGCGCCGCGACGCTCAGCCACCGCTATATCACCGACCGGTTCTTGCCCGATAAAGCGATTGACCTGATCGACGAGGCCGCCAGCCGGCTGCGCATGGAAGTCGACAGCAAGCCAGAAGAGCTGGACGCGCTCGACCGCCAGATCTTGCAGCTGCAAATCGAGGCTGAAGCCCTGCGCCGCGAAGATGACAGCGCCTCGGTTGAGCGGCTTGAAAAGCTGGAGATTGAGCTGTCGGAGCTGCAAGAGAAATCTGGCAGCATGACCGTGCGCTGGCAGGCAGAGCGCGACAGGCTTGAGGGCGCGCGCGGGCTTAAAGAGCAGCTCGACAAGGCACGCGCCGATCTCGATATTGCCAAACGCGATGGCGATTTGGCCAAGGCGGGTGAGCTGTCTTACGGTGTGATCCCTGATTTGGAGCGTCATATCGGCGAGGCCGAAGAGCTTGCTGACGGGCTGATGGTCGCCGAAGCCGTGCGCCCTGAGCAGATTGCCGAGGTCGTTGAGCGCTGGACTGGTATCCCCACCAGCCGCATGCTCGAAGGCGAGCGCGAGAAGCTGTTGCGCATGGAAGAGAGTCTGCACGCGCGGGTGATCGGCCAAGAGGTGGCTGTGCGGGCCGTGTCAAACGCCGTGCGCCGGGCGCGGGCCGGGCTCAACGACGAGAACAGGCCGCTTGGCTCGTTCCTGTTCCTTGGGCCAACCGGTGTCGGTAAAACCGAGCTAACCAAGGCCGTGGCCGAGTTCTTGTTTGATGATGACAGCGCCATGGTGCGGATTGATATGTCGGAATTCATGGAGAAACACTCTGTGTCACGGCTGATCGGCGCGCCGCCCGGCTATGTTGGCTATGATGAGGGCGGGGTACTGACCGAGGCTGTGCGGCGCAGGCCCTATCAGGTCGTGCTGTTCGACGAGGTTGAGAAGGCGCATCCCGATGTGTTCAACATTCTGCTTCAGGTGCTGGATGATGGGATATTAACTGACGGTCAGGGCCGGACGGTTGATTTTAAGCAAACGCTGATCATCCTGACATCTAACCTTGGCACCCAAGCGCTGAGCCAAGTGCCAGATGGCGCTGATAGCAGCGACGCCAAACGTGATGTGATGGACGCCGTGCGCGCCCATTTCCGGCCAGAGTTCCTGAACCGTCTGGATGAGACCATCATCTTTGATCGGCTCGGGCGCAAAGACATGGGTGACATTGTGAAGATCCAGCTGGGGCTGCTCGATAAGCGGCTTGCCGGGCGCAATATAGTGCTTGATCTGGATGATGGCGCGCGCAGTTGGTTGGCCGATGAGGGCTATGATCCGGTCTTTGGCGCACGGCCGCTGAAGCGGGTGATCCAACGGGCGTTGCAAGACCCACTGGCTGAGCTGCTACTGTCGGGCGACCTGAAGGATGGCGAGAGCCTGACGGTAACGGCGGGTGCGGAAGGGTTGATCATTGGGGAGCGGGTGGCCTCGTCTGGGCGGCCTGCGCCGGATAATGCGGTGCTTCACTAAGAGGTGAGTTGCCGGGCGGGGGAGGCCTTGCCCGGTAGTGCTTTTCTTGTGGCCATAGCCTAATCTATTGGACCGGGCTATGGATTTGCCTTTGACACAGCCGGTCGGGCCTGAGATCAATCGGTATGCTCATAACCATCCTGAAGCCGCCGAGAGGAGAAGCGCCAATCTGGGTTCGCGCCGCTTGGGTTGGCTTGACCTTGCCGACCGGTAGCGAAGAGGCAGAGCCGGCTTACATTTGCGGTGTATTAACTGGGCCTAGATCGCGGCTTGCGATGTGCTGGACTGCTCTATTTGGGCGCAAAGAAGTTGTTCTTGGCTGCCGTGTTGACGCGAAAGCTGCCGTTGAACTGTTGAATAGCAGAAACCCAGTTGCGGCAAGTTGGTGGCGAGAAAACGCGGCGCATATGTTGAAAGCGGAAAGCGTCTTTTTCTTCGATCAAGAGGCCTGTGAGCTTTGAGGCAGATGCGATACTTCATTAGTACCGGTTGAATGCGGATGCGCTCCTTAAACCCCACCTTTCCAAAAGTTACAGTCCCTCAACCCATCGTGACGCGAGTGAAATCGCATTGGCGACAGGCCCCCCCATATGTTTGGTAGGGACAACAAAGGAGATCTGACCATGGCACATCGCTGGACCAACGACCTCACCCGAGCTGACGTTACCCCGAAAGCAGCCTTTCTGAACCGCCGACAAGTGATGGCCGGAGCCGTCGGCATCGGCGCTATCGCGGCCGGGCTGCCAGCCGCGGCGCAAGAGGCGCTGACGCCCAACTCGCTTGATGATATCACCAGCTACAATAACTTTTATGAGTTCGGCACCGGCAAGGAAGACCCGGCGCGCAACGCCCACGGCATGGTCATCGAGCCATGGGAGATCACTATTGACGGGTTGGTCGATAACCCCGGCACCTATTCGCTGGCCGAGGTTGTCGCCGGGCTGACCGTCGAAGAACGCATCTACCGTTTCCGCTGTGTTGAGGCTTGGTCGATGGTTGTGCCATGGAACGGCATCGAGCTGCGCGATATTCTCAACCGTGTCGGTGTGCAGGGCAATGCCCGTTACGTCGCCTTTGAGACCACGGTTCAGCCTGACGTCATGGTCGGTGTTCAGCGCCGTGTGCTCGACTTCCCCTATGTCGAGGGGCTGCGGCTTGATGAAGCCATGCATCCGCTGACGCTGATGGCGACCGGCATTTACGGCGAACCAATGGCCAAGCAGAACGGCGCGCCAATCCGCCTCGTTGTGCCATGGAAATACGGCTTCAAGTCGATCAAGAGCATTGTGCGGATCACGCTGACAGAGAACGAGCCCCCGACCAGCTGCAACAAGAGCAATGCCCGCGAATATGGCTTCTATTCAAACGTGAATCCAGAGGTGGACCACCCACGTTGGAGCCAAGATACCGAGCGCAAGATCGGCGGCGGCCTCTTTGCCCGGCGTCAGCCAACGCTGATGTTCAATGGCTATGAAAGCGAAGTTGCCGGACTTTACACCGGTATGGACCTTTCGACCAACTTCTAAAGCTTCCGTGCCGCGGCTCTGGTCGCGGCACATCCCCCTTACTAAGCGCCAAGTTCTGGCGGCAGATAACCGCTATAGGTGTGACCATGGTTGATAAGCTAAACAAGATGATGCGCCGTGTGCCGGCATGGCTGATCTATATTATCGGTGCCGCTTGGGCGGGCTGGCTGTTTTGGCTGGCGCTGACCGGCCAAATGGGGCCAGAGCCGATCAATTCGCTTGAGCGGGCTTATGGCGAAGTGGCGATAAAACTGCTGGTGGCCGTTCTGGCGATCACCCCGTTGCGCAAATATGCCGGGCTTAACCTGCTAAAATTCCGCCGGGCGCTGGGCGTGACCATGTTCTTCTATGTGCTGGCGCATTTTTGCGTCTGGGCCTTGCTCGATGTCGGCTCTGCCGCGCGGGTCTGGGCCGATATTGTTAAACGCCCCTATGTCACTGTCGGCATGGTCGCGTTCCTCATCTCACTCCCGCTCGCCGTTACCTCCAACAATATGTCACTGCGCAAGCTTGGCGGGGCAACATGGCGCAAGCTGCATAAGCTGACCTATCTTATCCCACCACTGGCGGCGTTGCACTATATCTGGCTGTCCAAGGGCTTTCAGATTGAACCGCTGGTCTATCTGGCCATTTTCGCGCTGCTGCTCGGGCTGCGGTTTAAACCGGCGGCGTTTGGCAAGCTGTTGTCACGTCAGAAGTAAGTGTGATCAGCGTTTGGGCCAGCTGGTCTGGCCGGGCGGTGATCCGCCCAGCTATCCAATGGCGCAGCACGGCGGTCACTCCGGCCGCTTGGTGGCGGGTCATAGCTGCGCGCGCGGGCGCGTTGCGGGCCAAGGCGGCTTGCAGCGCATCTTCGAACAGATCGCGAAACCGGGCATCGCGCCATAGCTCTGACAGGCGGCGCTGTTCCCAGAAATGCTCAACCATCACCAGCACCTGATCGCGCTTGGCGCTGTCTTGCAGCCCTTGGGCAAAGCGCTCAATCTGTGGGCCGATATGCGCCAACAACAAATCATCAAGATTGCGAAAGTGAATATAGAAGGTGGAGCGGGCAACGCGGGCCTTCGCGCAAACCCGACTGACCGATAGCTGCGCATAGCGCTCTTCCATAATCAGCTGGAAGAAGGCCTCTATCAGGGCAGGGCAGGGCAGGCTGTGTCGGCATTGCGCATGACGGCAAGTGTAGCGGGCGCAGGCCCGGGCGCCAGACATTTGCCGCCATATGTCCGACGACAAACCGGGCAATCTGCGCAAAACTCCTCTTGTTGTATAAGGAGCGCGCCAATGACGA
>JAESRD010000071.1 GCA_016764835.1 Paracoccaceae bacterium
CGCGGCGCGACCTGTTTGAGGCAATGAAGCTCATCGCCCAAACCGGCCAAGGCCCAGCGGAGCAAACCCCATCAATGGGCTGCTCGATAAAGTGGAAGAGCTAGTTGGCGATGAGCACTCATAAACAAACTGTGCTGTTCGATATTGACGGCACCTTGGCCGACATCACCCACCGGCGCGGCTACCTTGACGGCGACCGCCCCAACTGGGCCAAGTTTAACGCCACGATGGGCGATGACACCCCGTTTGAGCCGATCTGCGCGCTGTATAGAACCCTCTGGGAAACCGGCGCTTATAATATGGTGCTGGTCACCGGCCGCAGCGCCGATTTTCGCAAAATTACCGAGCAATGGCTGGTCTGGAACGCGCTGCCCTATGAGCGCCTGCTCATGCGCAAAGCCAACGATTACCGGGCCGATTATATCGTTAAAGAAGAGATACTTGACCGGCTTCTTGCAGGTGGTGAAGATATCGCCTTCACGGTTGATGACCGCCAACAAGTGGTCGATATGTGGCGCAGGCGCGGCATCACTTGTTTGCAATGCGATGAGGGAGATTTTTAGTTGAATATGCCGCCCTACAGCGCCAGTGTCGCGCCAGAGGTTCGCGCCCATATTGCCGCCGAGCTGGCGCGGGTCGAGGCGGAGCATGATGTCAAAATCCTGTTCGCAATCGAGAGCGGCAGCCGCGCTTGGGGCTTCCCTTCGCCCGATAGCGACTATGATGTGCGCTTTGTCTATGCTCATAGACCCGACTGGTATCTGTCTATCAATCCGGGGCGTGATGTGATCGAGCTGCCGATTGATGAGCTCTGGGACATAAACGGCTGGGACATCCGCAAAGCACTGGGGTTGCTCATAAAATCCAACCCGGTTCTGCTAGAATGGCTGGCCAGCCCAGTGCGCTATATTTGGGATGATCAGATTTGCGCTCAGCTCAATGCGCTTGCGGGGCAGTCCAACTATGCGACGGCCTGTTTGTTTCACTACCTTAAGCTAGCCCAGCAACAATGGGCCCGCCATATTGGCGAGAGCGACAGCGTAAATGCCAAGAAATACTTCTATACTTTGCGCCCGGCTTTGGCGATTTACTGGCTGCGCGCCCGTCAGCAAACCCGCCCACCGATGAACCTGCAAGAGCTGGTTAATGGGCTCAGCCTGCCCGCCGCTTTGGTGGCACAGATCAGCGCGCTGATTGCGCAAAAAAGCCAAGCCGTTGAGGCGGCCTATAGCCCGCGCCTGCCAGATATAGACCAGTTTATAGCCACACAGCTAGGCTGGGCGGCGGCGCAAAAGCCGCGCAAGCCCAGCCCTGATCTTGAGCAACAGGCCAACCGTCTTTTGCGCGAAACCGTCGCTAAAGCCCGCCCATCTCTTTGAGCAGCGCCACAATCTCACCCACGCCTTCGCCTGCGTGCAAATTGGCAAACACCACCGGCCTGCCGCCGCGCATTTTTTTGGCATCAGCCGCCATGACGCAGAGCGACGCGCCAACATAGGGCGCGAGATCGGTCTTGTTGATCACCAAAATATCCGACCGCGTCAGCGCCGGGCCGCCCTTGCGCGGGATATCCTCGCCCGCGGCCACATCGATCACATATATTGTCAGGTCGGCCAGTTCGGGCGAAAACGTCGCTGACAAATTGTCGCCGCCGCTCTCGATCATCACCAGCTCCAACCCCGGATGCCGGGCGCGCATTTCGGCCACGGCAGCCAGATTAATCGACGCATCTTCGCGAATTGCCGTATGCGGACAGCCGCCGGTCTCGACCCCCATCACCCGGTCTGCGGGCAGTATCTGCTGGCGCATCAGTGCTTCGGCATCTTCTTGGGTGTAGATGTCATTGGTGATCACGGCGAGATCAACCTGCTCTTTCAGGGCGCGGGCCAGCTGGCCTACCAGCGTGGTTTTACCAGCGCCAACCGGACCGCCGATGCCGAGTTTGAGCGGCCCATTTGGTGAGTTCATTTTAGTTTCCTTTTGGGCGGGTTATAGGGCTTGAAAAAACAAAATGGCAAAGCCGGTGCCCAGCGCCAGACAGGCTGGGCCATAGAGCTTTTTGTCAAGCCGGGCAAAGGGTTGCTGCGGGGTGAGCGCCCGCCAGGATGACCGCCAGGGCAAAAACCCACGGATCAGCAAGGTGGTGGCGGCAACGCCCAAGCCCAAGACACGCAGCCAGCCCGCAGGCAGCCACGGCCAAACAGCGCCGAGCACCAAGAAAGCGGCGACAAAAAAGCACGGCACCGGGCCGGGCATACGGGTCGCGCCATTAAAGCCAACTGCGCTGGCGACCAGAGTGGCCTCGTCGCGCACGGGCCACCAAATGCCCAAGCCCCAAACGATATGGAGTGCGGCAACTGCCAGCAAAGCCAGCGTGATACTGATCGCAATCAACGTGATCATAACGTCTCCCTCTCGTTGCAAAAGGTGTCGGGCATTTTCAAAAGATACCGGGCACCTTCCAAATCGGCCATCATGCAAATCGGCCATCTTGCAAATCATGTCAGGACCGAAAGACCCGGCCTCGCATCTGTTCATGCCGCATTGCCGCAATATCAGCAGCATAGGCGCAGCCGCCAAGATCATCTGTACCAAGCGCGGCCGTTTGCTCGGCCAAAGTAGCGCAGAGCGGCGACAACCTGTCTAGCACAGTTTGGCCAGCGGTTTGACCCAGTGGCATAAGCCGCAACGCTGCCTGCACAAGATTGGAGGCTAGGCTCTGTAAGTAAAGCCCCGCAACCTGCGCGGCGGGAAGGCCCGCCAAAGCTGCGGCGCGGCCAACCGCCACCGGCAACGCCATATCTGGCAGGTCATAGCCCTTTACCGCACGGGTCGTGGTGGCAAAAGCAGCCCCCTGCAACAGGGCCTCATCGCGGCGCTCTTTTGACGGGGCCAGTGCTTCGGCCAGTGTGGCCAGCGTCTTCAGCTCGGCAGGCGCGGCCCGGCAGGCCAGCTGCAAAAGGATCGCATCATTGCGGCCCGCCCCGTGTGCCAGCACGCCAGATATCCACTGCTCAAGGCTGGCGGCATCGGTCACTTGGCGGTCATCAATCGCGGCTTCTAGCCCGTGCGACCAAGCGAATGCACCTGTAGGATAGCTGGGTGATAGCCAGCGCACCATGAGCAGCAGGGCGGTGTTATCCATCAGCGTGGCTGTGGGCGTGGCCGTGATCATGGCCCATGACACGGCCATGGCCATAAGCACCGCCATGCGGGGTAAATGGCCCAGTGATGCGCACCAGCTCAGCCCCCAGCGTTTTGAGCATATCTTCCAAAACCGGGTCTTGGCGCAAAACCAGCTTGTCATCGCAAATCTGACACGGTGTGTGCCGGTTGCCAATATGCCAAGCGAGCATGGCCAGCGCGCCGCGCGCCTCAACCAGCGGCTCATCGGCAGCGATGATAGCGATGAGGCGGCCATCATCCAGCTCAAACGCTTCGCCCGGGGCAACACTGCGGGCCTCTGGCAGATCAACCAGAAAGGCCAAGCCGCCGGTGCTGGTAAGGCGGCGACGGCGCAATAGCCGGGCCTCATAGTCGAGGGTGATGTAATCGGCGGGACCGCGTGAGTTCTCAACCAGATTATTGGCCACGGGTAGGCTGCTCATTGTGAGACCTCAAAGTCTATTTCTGTAGTCGCCGCGTTCAATAATGGCCGGGCGCTGCTTGTGAGCCAGAGTTTCAAAACAAGAAGTACCGCTGGGCCATGGGCAGCTCGGACGCTGGCTCACAGGTCAGCAGCTCACCGTCAGCGCGGACCTCGTAGGTTTCTGGGTTTACCTCAATATGCGGCATGGCGTCGTTGAGCTTCATATCCGCCTTGCCGATATTGCGTGTGTTGCGCACGGCCAGCGTTTTCTTGGCCAGACCGAGGCTGTCAGCTATGCCCGCATCTTGGGCGGCGGCGCTGACAAATGTGACCGACGAGGCCTCAAGTGAGCGGCCAAAAGCGCCGAACATAGGCCGGGTATAGACCGGTTGCGGCGTGGGGATAGAGGCATTGGGGTCGCCC
>JAESRD010000072.1 GCA_016764835.1 Paracoccaceae bacterium
CCGGGCGCGGCGACCCGATCCTTAATCAACTGCGCGGCTGTGCGCGCCGACTTGAACTGCCCGACCCGCCACAGCCCGCCGCTGAACCGAATTTCGCTCAACCCGCAGCACCGGGGATGGACCCCGACCAGCCGCCGATATTGCGCTAAACGCGCGCCAAACGACACCAGCAACATATTGGGGTCAAAGCCAGAACTGGCTTTGATGCTGCATGCCTCAATACCCGGCGCGCCGATCCACCAAATGCAACAGCGGCTCATTTGCCTGCGCCCGGCGAATGTTCTCAGCGATCACATCAGAGGCGGTGTCGGGGCGGGTTTCGGCGGCAATATGCGGGGTGATGGTCACATTTGGCTGCTGCCAAAACGGATGCGCCTCGGGCAGCGGCTCGACGCGAAAGGTGTCCAAAGTCGCATGGCCGATCTGTCCGCTTTGCAGCGCGGCTATCAATGCATCATCATCGATCAGCGCGCCCCGCCCCGGATTGATTAGCCTTGCCCCGCGCGGCAAAAGCGCCAGAGTCTCGGCGTTAAGCAGGTTTTCGGTCGCCGGGGTGAGCGGCAGCAGGGTGACCAAAATTTCGGCCTCAGCCAGCGCCTTGGCAAACCCATCTGGGCCAAAGCGACACGTAATGCCTTCTACCCGGTGCGGACCACGGCTCCAGCCACACACATTAAATCCAATGCCGGCCAAGGTCTCGGCACAGGCGACGCCAAGCGCGCCAAGCCCCAAAACCGTCACCCGGCGCTGACGGGCAAGGGGCGGCACGCGGGGCTGCCAATGTGGCCCGTTGGCCCGGCTATAGCGGTCAATATCGAGATGGTAGCGCAGCACATAACCGAGCACATATTCGACCATGCCAGCGCTGAGCCCATTATCAACCATGCGCGTCAGCGGCACTGTCAGCGTTGGATTGGTCGTAATCGCCTCAACCCCGGCCCAGAGCGACAATACGGCCTTCAGCCGGGTAAATGGTGTAAAATCTTGCAGCCCACCATCTGGCGCAAAGATGATGTAGTCAACTTCGTCGGCGGCATGTGAACAGGCCAGATTGGCCGCTATTCCGGCGCGGGCAAGGGCCGCGTCAAGCGCCGGCTGGTAGTTGGGCCACATTGCTGGCGGGGCGCTAAATAATATGTTGAGCGGCACCTTGGCTACCTCGGTTTATGGACATGGGCGCTTTGCACCAATCCAAACCCCAAAAGCAAAATCATCATTGCAGAGCCCCCTTTGCTGACCAGCGGCAGCGGCACACCAACAACCGGCGCCAACCCCATGACCATCGACATATTCACCGCGAAAAACAAAAAGAACGTGGCGGCAATGCCAAGCGTGAGCAGCGATGAGAACCTGTCACGGTTCGTGAGCGCGGTGGCGACACAGAAAAAGATGATCAGCATATAAAGCGTGAGCAGGGCAAACGCGCCAACAAAGCCGAACTCTTCGGCCAAAGTGGTGAAGATAAAGTCTGTGTGTTTCTCGGGCAGGAAGTTGAGCCGCGACTGGGTGCCTTGCATGAAACCGCGCCCGGTCCAGCCGCCAGAGCCAAGGGCGATTTTGGCTTGGGTAATGTGATAGCCCGCACCGAGCGGATCGTTTGACGGGTCTAGAAAGGTATCAATCCGGCGGTATTGATAATCTTCGAGGATTTGCCAGCTTTGGCCGCGGCTTTCAAACACCGCATAAACGGTGGCGACGCCAGCGGCGATAACGCTGGCAAAATAGGCCCAGTGAACCCCGGCCAAGAACATAACCGCGCCGCCGCCAAGCGTGATCAGCAAGGCCGTGCCAAGGTCCGGCTGGTTGAGCACAAGCAACGTTGGCGCGAAGATAAACAAGAGCAGCAGCGCCACCCAGCCGGGATGGGATACCTTCTTTATCGGCAGCCAGTCGTAATAAGCGGCCAGCAGCATGACCACGCCGATTTTCATCAGCTCTGAGGGTTGAAGCTGTGTAAAGCCAAGATCAAGCCAACGCTGCGCGCCCATGCCTGTCACGCCAACAAACTCGACCGCGACCAGCAACAAAAGCGCAATAGTATAGGCGAGCACCGCCATATTGCGCCAAAACCAGATAGGCACCATGGCGGTGATTAAGAGCAGCAGCATGCCAACAGCAAACATCTTGATCTGCGGTGCCATCCACGGCTCGGCCGAGCCGCCTGCGACCGAATAAAGCATCAAGAACCCAAACGAGGCCACGGCGGTGATCAGCAAGATCAGGGGCCAGTTGAGATAGAGCAGTTTGCGCAGCCCGGTTGGTACATATTTTGCATTATGGGCGAGATAGCTCATCAGGCTTGGTCCGTGGCGACAGCGCCTTCGGGCAAAAAGTCTGCAATGCGGCTTTGTTGGGCGCGAATGCTGGCGCGGATATTTGAGGGATAGGCGTCGAGCGGCGGGTCGCCATCATAAAGCGCTTGCAACATGATGTCGCGGCCAATCGGGGCCGCAGCGGTTGAGCCGCCGCCGCCATGCTCAATGACAATAGCCACGGCAAAACGCGGCGCATCAAATGGCGCAAAGCTGACCCACAGCGCGTGGTCGCGGCGGTTCCAGGGCAGGTCTTCATTGCGGGTCACCCCGGCGGCGCGCTCTTCGGCGGTAATCCGGCGGACCTGCGATGTGCCTGTCTTACCGGCCATGCGCATGCCGTCAGCAATGATCCGTGAACGGTAGGCCGTGCCGCGCTGATGGTTCGACACATCATACATTGCCGCGCGTAGACGGCGCAGATTGTTCTCGTTTAGGCCCAGCGTCTCTCCGCTGCCGCTGGGCTGATCAACACCGTCGATCTTTTGTACCAGCCGGGGGGTAATGGCGCGGCCCGTCGCCACACGCGCGGCCATAACCGCCAGTTGCAGCGGCGATGACAGCACATAACCCTGGCCGATTGAGGCATTGACTGTATCACCAATACGCCAGTCTTCGCCGCGCACTTCAGTCTTCCAAGCCTTGTTCGGGGCAAGCCCGCTGGCCACCGCTGACAGTGGCAGATCATGGCGAATACCCAGCCCAAACTTACGGGCCATTATCGCCATTTTGTCGATGCCAACCCTTTGGGAAATCTCATAATAATAGCAGTCGCAGCTTTGCTTTATGCTCTCATGAAAGTTGATATTGCCGTGGCCGCCGCGCCGCCAGCAGTGAAACCGCGTCGCGCCAACATCGGTGAAACCGGGGCAGTAAACCGTCTCATCGGGGGCAATGACGCCGTCCTCTAACGCTGCCAATGAGGTGATCAACTTAAAGGTTGAGCCGGGCGGATAGGTGCCCTGCACCGCCTTGGCCCGCATAGGGCGGAAAGGGTCATTGTTTAGCCCATCCCACTTGGCCACAGATATGCCGCGCACGAACAGGTTGGGGTCAAAGCTGGGCGCTGAGATAACTGCCCGCAGATCACCGTTTTCAAGATCCATGACCACGGCCGAGGCGCTGACGCCCTCCATCCGGGCCAGAGCATAGCGTTGCAATTTGCTATCCAGCGTCAGCTGCACATCGGCGCCGGGCTGGCCCTCTTGGCGGCTCAGCTCGCGCATCACCCGGCCAACAGCATTGACCTCAATCTGTTTGGTACCGGCTTGGCCGCGCAGCACCCGTTCCATCTTGTTCTCAACCCCGCTTTTGCCAATCTGAAAACGCGGGATTTGCAGCAGTGGGTCGGGGTCATCAATCCGGCTGAGATCGTAGTCGCTGACCGGACCAACATATCCTGCAACATGCGCCGTGTCTGCGCCAAGCGGATAGAACCGCGACAGGCCAACTTCGGCGCTGATGCCTGGCAGGGCCGGGGCGTTGGCCGACACTTTGGCCACATCGGCCCATGGCACACGGTCAACAATGGTCACCGGGACAAAGGGCGAGCGGCGGAGCATTTCTTCCAGCGCGCGCTCAATATCGGCGGGGTCAATGTCGATCAGACTGGTAAGGCGGCCGAGGGTGGCTTCAACATCGCCTGCGTCTTCGCGCACCATGATAATCCGGTAATTTTGCTCATTATCAGCCAAAGCCACACCGCGCCGGTCAAAAATTAGCCC
>JAESRD010000073.1 GCA_016764835.1 Paracoccaceae bacterium
CACCGCACCGTCGACAACGCGCATATGCGGTATTTCATTGCCCATATCCACCGCTTGCGCGACGAAGCTGCCGAAACTTCGACAACCGAAGAACTGGGCTAGGCCGATGGGCCGGTCGCTGGGGCTTGTCGCCTATCGCGCCCTGTCGTGGCGCCGGTCAAACCCATCTGTGCCCCTTACCAGCCCGCGCCCCAAGGGCGAGGTTCTGTGGCTGCATGCCACCAGCGCCAACCGCTTTTCCGCCCTGCAAGAACTGGGGGTGCGTCTGCAATCCCAACGCGCCGAATTGGGGTTGCTGATCACCGGCGAGCCCGACCTGATCGACCGGCCCAGCGCCCATGCCGCCCTTACCGGACCGGCAGCGACCAATCTTGAGGTGGACAGTTTCGCCTCGGATCACCCCGCTGAAATCCGCCAGTTTCTGAACCATTGGCAGCCCGATCTTTGTCTTTGGGCCGGGGCGGCGCTGATGCCGAACCTGATCAACGAGGCCGCCAACCGCGGCATTCCGATGTTCCTGATCGACGTGAAACTGGATGATCTTGCCGCCCGCAAACACAAATGGTTCCCCGATCTGACCCGGTCCAGCCTGAACCAGTTTGAAACAATCATGACCAACGACATGCCCACATTGGCGATGATTCAGCGCCTCGGCGCGTCGGGCAGCAAAATCTCGGTGACCGGCCCTTTGCGTAACGGCCCCAGCCCGCCCTCTTTCCCCGAGGATGACCTGTCAAAGGTCACCGACCGTCTGGCCGGGCGTCCGGTCTGGCTGGCCGCGCAGGCATGTTGCGATGAATTCGAGCCGATCCTGACGGCCCACAGCAAAGCGCTGAGGCTGGCACACCGGCTTTTACTGGTGATCACCACCGCCAGCCCCAACGATCTGGACGCGCTGGACGTGACCCTGAAAGGTGCTGGCCTGCGCTATGCCCGCTGGTCGGTTGGCGACGATATCGACGACAACACCCAAGTGCTGATTTCCGACGGTGTTAACGATTTGGGCCTGTGGTACCGGGTCGCGCCGCTGACCTTTATGGCCTCGTCCCTGTGCAACGGTCACACCGGACAAAGCCCGCTTGAGGCGGTGGCGTTGGGCTCGGCCGTGCTGTTCGGGCCGCATGTGCGCGACCACAAAGACACCTATTCGCACCTGTCCACCGTTGGTGCAGCCCAAACCGTGGGCGACGCCGAGACCTTGGGCACCGCCGTGACCCGCCTAAGCGCCCCGGATCAGGCGGCGGCCATGGCGTTGGCCGGATGGCAGGTGGTGACCGAGGGCGCGCAATTAACCGATCAACTGATCGACCTGGTCCAGGACCGGCTGGATATTCGCGGGGCAGACCATGCGCGCCCCTGATTTCTGGCACACCGCACCAGACCGGCGCGATTGGCGCGCGACGCTGCTGTCACCGTTTGGCGGTCTTTATGGCAGTGCCACGGCCCGGCGGTTGGCACAGGGCAAGGCCATCCACCCCGGCGTACCGGTGATCTGCATCGGCAACCTGAACGCAGGCGGTACCGGCAAAACCCCAACAGTAATCTGGGTGGTCGAGCGGCTGCGCGACATGGGCCACGAACCCCACGTGGTCACCCGCGGTTATGGCGGCAAGCTGGAAGGCCCGGTTTGCGTCAGCCCCACCGGCCATCGCGCCGCAGATGTTGGCGACGAGCCCCTGCTGCTGGCCGCTTTTGCCGAGGTCTGGGTTGCCAGGGACCGCGCGGCGGGTGTGATCTGCGCCGCCCAGGCCGGGGCAACGGTGATCGTGCTGGACGATGGGTTTCAAAACCCTTTCGTTGCCAAAGACCTGTCGATTGTCGTGTGGATGCCGCGCATGGGTTTGGCAACGGGCTGTGCCTGCCCGCCGGGCCGCTGCGCGAACCAGTGCCCGTGGGGTTGGCGCGCGCCGATCTGTTGCTATCGCTGGGCGCTGACGCGGCACAGCAGGGCTTTGCCAACGGCTGGGGCGCGCACCCAGACCTGCCCCCCACGTTGCCCCGCGCCACTGCCGAGCTGAAACCGCTGCAAACCGGCATGGATTGGTCCGGCGCACCGGTGCTGGCCTTTGCCGGAATCGGTCATCCGCAGAAATTCTTTGCCACCCTGCGCGATCTTGGTGCCACCCTGATCCGGGCCGAGGCGCTGGACGATCACCAGCCACTGACCACCGCGCTGATGACCCGGCTTGAGGCCGAGGCAATGGCCACCAGTGCCCAGTTGGTCACCACCGAAAAAGACGCCGAGCGCCTGCCGCCGGGATTTCGCGCCAAGGTCATTACCCTGCCAGTACGATTGCAAGTCGCCCAGCAGGATATGATGCTTGAAATGCTGCGCCAGGCTGCCCCGCCGCCACAGTAACCGCCTTAACTGGCGTTATCTTCGCCCAGTTTTGGCGCAGGTCGATGCAATGCCAGTTCGGCCCCTGAAAACCGGAAAGGCGCGCGAATACCCGGCACCCCGTCCAGTTCTATCTGCATGCCGCGCGCCACCACTTGTGGGTCGGCCATCACCTCGTCCATCGTGTTGATCGGCCCGGCGGGCACGCCAGCCTGTTCGCAAGCGGCCAAAAGATCGGCTTTGGTACGCTGCGCGGTGGCCCCGTTCAGCCGGGCGATCATCACCCGGCGATTGGCCAGCCGATCGCGGTTGTGGGCAAATTCCGGCGCTTGGGCCATGTCCTCAAGCCCCAGCAAAACGCACAGGCGCTGGTATTGCCCATCATTGCCGGTGGCGATGATGATATGCCCATCCGCACAGTCAAATACTTGATAAGGCGTCAGATTTTGATGCGCGTTGCCCATCCGCCCCGGCGCGGTGCCAGTGGTCAGATAATTCAGCGCCTGATTGGCGGTCACCGCCACGGCCACATCCAGCAGCGACATGTCGATATGCTGGCCCTGCCCGGTGGACTGGCGCTGGTGCAAAGCCGCCAGAATGCCCGAAACCGCGTAAACCCCGGTAAACAGGTCGGTGATCGCCACGCCCGATTTTTGCGGCTGGCCGTCGACCTCGCCGGTGATCGACATC
>JAESRD010000074.1 GCA_016764835.1 Paracoccaceae bacterium
CGCAGGCCCGCGCAGCTGGCGCGCGCGGCGAGGTGCCGGTGGGCGCTGTGCTTGTCGGGCCTGATGGCGCGGTGGCTGCGGCTGATGGTAACCGGATGCGGGAACAGCATGACCCAACGGCCCATGCTGAGATGCTGGTGATCAGGGCGGCCTGCGCTGCGCTGGGCACTGAGCGGCTGGGCGGCTATCGTCTTTATGTAACGCTTGAGCCTTGCCCGATGTGCGCGGGGGCGATTGCCGCCGCCCGTGTGGCGCGCTTGTATTATGGCGCTGATGACCCAAAATCTGGTGGTGTCGCCCAAGGTGCGCGGGTGTTTGGCCATGCGCAATGCCACCATAAGCCAGAAATCTATGACGGGATTGGCGCGCAGGCATCGGCCCAGCTGCTGCGCGGGTTTTTTGCGCAAAGGCGCGAGGAGAAGCCATGAGCCTGCCGGACGGTTTTATTGAAGATCTGCGCAACCGGCTCAGCCTTGGCCAAGTGGTTGGGCGCAAGGTGGTGTGGGACAATCGCAAGTCAAACCAAGCCAAGGGCGATCTGTGGGCGCCATGCCCGTTTCACCAAGAAAAGTCGGCCAGCTTTCATGTCGATGATCGCAAGGGGTTTTACTATTGCTTTGGCTGCCATGCGAAGGGCGATGCGATCAGCTTTGTGCGTGAGACCGAAAATGCCAGCTTCATGGAAGCGATCGAGATTTTGGCGCGGGAGGCGGGCATGGAGATGCCGGCGCAAGACCCGGCTGCGGCGGCGCGGGCCAGCAAACGGGCCGGGCTGAGCGACATTATGGAGCTGGCAGTGCAGTTCTACCGGTTGCAGCTGAAAACCGGGGCGGCAGAGGAGGCGCGGACTTATCTGGCGGGCCGGGGGCTGAAAAACGCGGCCTTGGCGCGGTGGGAGATCGGCTTTGCTGGTAATGGGCGGCGGGCTTTGGCTGAATATTTGGCGGCTAAGGGCGTGGATGAGGCGCAGGCGGTTTTGGCCGGGCTGATTGCCCGGCCTGATAATGGCGGGCCATGCTACGACCGGTTTCGCGGGCGGATTATGTTTCCCATTCGTGATGGGCGCAGTAAAGCCATTGCCTTTGGTGGCCGGGCGATGGACCCCAATGCCCGCGCTAAATATCTCAATTCGCCGGAAACGCCTTTGTTCGACAAAGGCCGCAGTCTTTATAACCATGCGCCTGCGCGGGTGGCGGCGGGCAAAGGCCAGCAGCTGATCATGTGCGAAGGCTACATGGATGTGATCGCGCTGAGCGAGGCCGGGATGGAGGCGGCCGTGGCCCCGCTGGGCACGGCGGTGACCGAAGAACAGCTGCGGCTGTTATGGCGGATCCACCCTGAACCGGTTGTGGCGCTTGATGGCGACAAGGCCGGCATGCGCGCGGCTTTGCGGGTGATCGATATTGCCCTGCCGATTATGGAAGCGGGCCAGGCGCTGCGCTTTGCCACGCTGCCCGAGGGCCAAGACCCTGATGATCTGATCAGGTCCGAAGGGGCGGCGGCCATGCAGGCGGTGATCGCCACTGCGCAGCCGATGATCCGGCTTTTGTGGGAGCGCGAGACCGAGGGCCAAGTGCTCGACAGCCCAGAGCGGCGCGCCGTGCTCGACAAAAAGCTGCGCGCGGTGTTGCAAACCATCAAAGACCCGTCGCTGAAATCGCATTATAGCGAAGAGGTGCGCCGCCTGCGCCGGGCGCTATTTGCGCCGCCGCGCCATGACTGGCAGGCGGCGATGGGCGCGCGCAGGGGGGGCAAGAAGGGCAACTGGCAGCCGCCAGTGCGGGCAGGCACCAAAAACTCGATCCTTGCTGGCGCGGGCACCGATACGCACCTGCATGAGGCGGTTATTTTGGCAATAATCATCAAAACGCCCCAAATGTTAACCGAATTTGAACATCAAATTGAACAAATGGAGTGCCAGTCTTCGGCGAACACAAAGATTTTGGACGCAATTTTGCGCTATGAAGGAGGGCCAGAAGGGCTGCGCGCGGCAATTGATGAGGATCTCGGGCCAACCGCCCTTGAAAAACTATTTTCGAGCACCCATGTCGCCATTGCACCCGCAATTCGAAGAACTGGAAATACAGAACTCGCGCGGCTTTCACTGGTTGAAGAGCTGGCAAAGCTGCAGGCGCGGCGTGGCCATGCCGAGGCCGTGAGCGAGGCTGTTGAAGACATAGATGCAACCGCGGATGAATGGCTGACCAAGCGTTTGGGCGAGGCGGCCGCAAGTGTCGATGTGACCCGCCGGCATGAGGCCAGCGACGTGCGCGATACGGTTACAGCTGATAACGGCTTGGCGATGGACAAAGAGGAGCGCGGTGCATTAGACGACCTGATCAGCAAGATCAGAGCTGCCAAAGACAACGAATCACCTAGCGATTAAGCGATAATTTGAACTATAAAATGGGTCCAAACGGCCTCACATCGGGCTAACGCCGCATAAAAACAACGATAAGAGGTTGCGAATCACTCCGGCGCGGGGTTGATTCGCCTATCGACACGCGCCCCGAATCATCTGCCCCCGCAAGGAGCCCCCTTAGATGGCCGCGAAAGACAATGACGACCGCAATCAAACCAACGACCCGGATGGTGATATCTCGCTTGATATGAGCCAAGCCGCGGTCAAGAAAATGATAGCAGAGGCCCGTGAACGGGGCTCAATTACATATGATCAGCTGAACGCGGTTTTGCCGCCCGATCAGGTGTCTTCGGATCAGATCGAAGACGTGATGTCGATGCTCTCTGAAATGGGCATTCAGGTCACTGATGAGGACGACAATGCTGAAGAAGAGCCGGATGGCTCGCGCGCGGTTGCCACCACCAGTGGCGCACGTGATGTTGCTGTTTCGACCGCTGAGACCGAAAAACTAGACCGCACAGATGATCCGGTACGGATGTATCTGCGTGAAATGGGTTCGGTTGAGCTGCTAAGCCGCGAGGGCGAGATTGCCATCGCCAAGCGGATTGAGGCCGGGCGCAACACAATGATCCTCGGGCTTTGCGAAAGCCCGCTAACATTCCAAGCGATCACGATCTGGCGCGACGAGCTGCTGTCAGAAGATATTTTGCTGCGCGATGTGATCGACCTTGAGACCACTTTTGGCGACCAGCTTGAAGAAGAAGCTGAAAACGCGCCGGTTGTTGAAACACCTGTTGCCAGCACCACCGAAGCGGAAAAACCGGCTGAGCTGGATGCTGATGGCAACGCGATCATCACCGATGATGACGACGAGGATGACGAGGACGAGCAGGCAAATATGTCTCTCGCCGCAATGGAAGCCGCGCTCAAGCCGCGCGTGCTTGAAACGCTCGAGCATATTGCCGATGATTTCGGCCGCCTCAGCGACATGCAAGACGCACGGATGTCGGCGACGCTGAATGAGGATGGCTCCTTCTCTGATGCGCAAGAAGCCAAGTATCAAAAGCTGCGCTCCGAAATTGTTGAGCTGGTCAATTCGTTGCACCTGCATAACAACCGTATCGAGGCGCTGATCGATCAGCTTTACGGTATTAACCGGCGGGTTATGGCGATTGATAGCGGCATGGTTAAACTGGCCGATCAGGCGCGGATTAACCGGCGCGAGTTTATCGACGCGTATCGTGGCCGTGAACTTGATCCGACATGGCTCGAGGAAATGGGCGGCAAAGCTGGCCGTGGTTGGCAGGCGCTGATTGAGCGCTCAACCGGCAAGATCGAAGAGCTGCGCAGCGAGATGGCTCAAGTTGGCCAATATGTGGGTGTTGATATTGGTGAATTCCGCCGCATCGTGCATCAGGTTCAGAAGGGCGAAAAAGAAGCCCGTCAGGCCAAGAAAGAAATGGTCGAGGCGAACCTGCGCTTGGTGATCTCGATTGCCAAGAAGTACACCAACCGTGGACTGCAATTCCTTGATCTCATTCAGGAAGGCAATATCGGCCTGATGAAGGCAGTCGATAAGTTTGAATATCGGCGCGGCTATAAGTTCTCAACCTATGCGACTTGGTGGATCCGTCAGGCAATCACGCGCTCTATCGCTGATCAGGCCCGCACGATCCGTATTCCTGTGCATATGATCGAGACGATCAATAAGCTGGTCCGTACAGGCCGCCAGATGCTGCACGAGATTGGCCGCGAGCCGACGCCCGAGGAGCTCGCCGTGCGCCTCGGCATGCCGCTCGAGAAGGTGCGCAAGGTCTTGAAGATCGCCAAGGAGCCGATCTCGCTCGAGACCCCGATCGGCGACGAGGAGGACAGCCACCTCGGCGACTTCATCGAAGACAAGAACGCGGTGCTGCCGGTCGACGCGGCGATCCACGCGAACCTGCGCGAGTCCACGACCCGGGTGCTCGCCAGCCTGACCCCGCGCGAGGAGCGCGTGCTGCGCATGCGCTTCGGCATCGGCATGAACACCGACCACACGCTCGAGGAGGTCGGCCAGCAGTTCTCGGTGACGCG
>JAESRD010000075.1 GCA_016764835.1 Paracoccaceae bacterium
CGCTGACGCTGCCCCCCCGAAAGCGCGCCGGGCTTGCGCTTAAGCAGCGGCTCGATTTGCAGCACTTCTGCTGCGCGGTCGATCCGCTTCTTGATCTCGGCTTTCGGCATTTTGGCGTTTTTTAGGCCAAAGGAGAGGTTCCCCTCAACGGTCATCTGCGGGTAGAGCGCATAGCTTTGGAACACCATGCCAATGCCGCGGTCAGCAGGCTCGGCCCAAGTGACGTTTTCACCGTTGATAAAGATCTGGCCGCTGGTGACCTCTAGCAACCCGGCAATGCAATTAAGCAAGGTTGACTTGCCGCAACCTGACGAGCCAAGCAGCACGATGAACTCACCAACGCCAATGTCGAGGCTCAGGTTACGCAGCACTTTGACCGAGCCAAAGTTTAGATCGAGGTTCTTGATCTGTACGGAATATTTTGGAGTACTCATTGGTTCAGCCTTTCACAGCGCCGGCAGCAATGCCGCGCACGAATAGTTTTCCGCTAACAAAGTAGATGACGAGGGGGACAAGGCCGGTGAGCAGCGTGGCTGCCATATTGACATTGTATTCCTTCACCCCTTGGACCGAGTTGACGATATTGTTCAGCTGAACCGTCATCGGGTAGATTGCTGGCTTGGTATAGACCACGCCAAACAAGAAGTCGTTCCAGATCCCTGTAACCTGCAAGATCATGGCCACCACAAAAATCGGCAGTGACATGGGCATCATGATCCGTATGAAGATTGCCCAGAAACCGGCGCCATCAATGCGGGCAGCTTTGAACAATTCTTCAGGGATGGAGGCAAAGTAGTTGCGAAACAGCAGTGTCAGGATCGGCATGCCGAAGATCGTATGCACGATCACCAGCCCCGACAGCGAGCCCATCAGCCGGATACGGCCAAAGGGTTCAAAGCCAAACAGCTCAAGCAACGGGTTAAAGAAGCCGAAGATTGGTGTCAGGAAGTTGCCGCTTTCGCGCAGCAGGATCACGATTGGGTAGAGCATAACCTGATAGGGGATGAACGCGCCGAGGATCAGCACGGTGAAGAAGAAGTCAGCGCCCTTGAACCGCCAGAATGACAAGGCATAGCCATTGACCGAGGCCACGGCGATCGAGATCGTCACCGAGGGGATCAGGATGCGGACTGAGTTCCAGAAGCCGCGCGAGAGGCCATCACAGTTGATGCCAGTACAGGCTTCTGACCAGGCTTTGACCCATGGCTCAAAGGTCACTTCGATTGGAGGGGAGAAGATATTGCCGAGCCGGATTTCGGGCATGCCCTTGAGCGAGGTCACGATCATGACATAGAGCGGCAGCGCGTAGTAGAAAACCACCACGGCCAGCGTACTATAAAGCATGATATTGGTGCGTGAAAAACGTTTCTTCGGCTTTGGCCCGCTGGGGCCATCAAGTTGAACAGATGTATCAGCCATTTTTCTTTTTCCCGAATGTCAAAAGGGCGAATGGGATCAAAATGATCAGCACTGTGCACAACATCATAGTTGATGCGGCGAGGCCCTGAGCCAAATTCTGGCCTTGGAACATTTTGTCATAGACGTATTTCGCGGGCACTTCCGAGGCGATGCCCGGCCCCCCCGAGGTTTGCGCCACCACAAGGTCGTAGAGTTTTATGATCCCCGCTCCAATCAGCACGAATATGGTGCCAAACACGGGCCGCATCATTGGGATGATCACGACTATGTAGGTTTTCCAGGTGGGAATGCCGTCGATACGGGTAGCTTTCCAGATGTCTTCATCTATGCCGCGCAAGCCGGCGAGCATGATGATCATGATAAAGCCCGAGCCTTGCCAAACACCGGCGATCAAGATGCCGTAGATGACGATGTCGGGGTTATAGAGCGGGTCAAATTCGAAGCTTTCCCAGCCCCAGTCATTAATGATCTTCTGAATGCCGAAATCGGGGTTCAGGATCCATTGCCATGCGAGGCCTGTGACGATGAAGCTCAATGCGAATGGGTAGAGGATGATCGAGCGGATCGTGTTCTCAAACCTGATTTTGCGGTCAAGCAATGTGGCGAGAAAGAAGCCGATGACCAGCGACAGCACCAGCGAGCAGATGCCGTAGATTGCAAGGTTTTCGATGGAGATGATCCACCGGTTTTGCGACCATAGACGCTCATACTGGGCAAGGCTCAGCTCGTCCCAGACGAATTTTGGGAGCAGTCTCGAATTGGTGAAAGAATAAACAACTGTCCAAACTGTACAGCCAATGAAGATTACCATCGCCGTGAGAACCATCGGAATGGAGGCGATTTTAGAACTGATATTTCTGAAAAGGTGCGACGGGCGTTTAACTGTTACCTGCGCATCACTTGGATTGGTTGCTGACATGCTGTCCCCCGGAAAGGCCATGAACGGGAAATGCGCTACACTCTTAAAGTGTAAAGCAAAAAAAGGCCCGGCGGGGTAAACCGCCGGACCTCGATATCACAAGCTGATTAGTCAGCGGTTGCAATGATATCGGCGTAACGTGCCTGCGCGTCAGCAGCAGGCATGTCTGTGCCCCAGAACTCAGCCATTAGATCTTCGATCTGGCCTTGTGTGTCGGGGGAAAGTGTCTGGTTGCCATCGGGCAAGATTGCGCCCGTTGCCAAGATTGCCAGACCTTTTTGCATGCAGTCATTTGCCGAGCTCATGTCGATGTCGCCGCGCACTGGCAGCGAGCCTTTGGCAAGGTTGAATGCAACCTGAACTTCAGGTGACAACAACAAAGCAGCCATCTCTTTTTGCGCAGCTTCGATTTCAGGATCGTCCTGAACTGGGAAGTAGAACGCATCGCCACCAGTGGAGATGATTTCATTTACACCCAGACCTGGAAGACATGTGTAATCTACGCCTGCAACCTGACCAGCAACCTGGAATTCGCCTTGAGCCCAGTCACCCATGATCTGACCGCCAGCTTGGCCGGTGATCACGAGGTTTGTTGCTTGGTTCCAGTCTTGGACGTTGCTATCTGCAGCGAATGCACGGGCATTTGCAGCAGCTTCAAACACGGCCGCATATTCCGGACCAGCAGCAGCTTCAGCGTCTTTGTCGATGGTGACAGCCGACCATGCGTCGATACCAGCAATCGCGATTGCCAGAACGCCGAATGCGCCGTTTGCTTGCCATGCTTGCTGACCCATTGCGAGTGGGATGATGCCAGCTTCTTCAAGAGCAGGAGCGGATGCTACATACTCGTCCCAGTTTGTTGGAACGTCGACGCCAGCAGTCTCGTATGCTGCATGGGAAAGCCAGATCCACTGCCAGGAGTGGATGTTGACTGGTGCGCAATAGATGCGGCCGTCAACGGTGCAGCTGTCGAGCAAGGAAGATGGGTTAACGATGTCGGCCCAACCTTCGGCTTCTGCAACATCTGTGATGTCGAGCATCAGGCCAGCTTCGATCAGCTCTTCAGCCTGACGGCCGTGGTTGAGCTGTGTGGCTGCCATAGGATCGCCACCGATGATGCGGCTAATGATGATTGGACGGGCAACGCCGCCGGAGCCAGCAATAGCGCCATCAACCCAGTTATGACCCGACGCATTAACGGCGGCAGCAAACTGAGACACAGCAGCGGCTTCGCCGCCTGATGTCCACCAATGTGTCACTTCGAGATCAACAGCAGACGCTGCTGATGCGCTGACCATAGCGGTTACCGCGAGTAGTTTTGTTGATAGTTTCACGATTCTATCCTCCCTGAATCTAAATCGTTGTAGAAAGTTCTATAACGTTTTAGATTTGTCTGGCAAGAAATAATCCTGCGTTTATGTTACCGCTACCGAAACTTTTATGCTGCGCCGCAGCTATTATCGGGGCGAATGAACTGCGTTGGGCAAAAGGTACGAGCTGCGATCATGGCTAAATCTAAAGAAAACACAAACAAATCGCCCGAAAATAAGGCCGCTTCCCCGGTAAACCGGCGGGTATCGGGCAAGCCGACACTCAAGACGATTTCAGAAATCAGCGGTTTGGCTGTCCCTACGGTAAGCCGCGCGTTGAATGATGCGCCCGATATTGGCGCCGAAACCAAGAAGCGTGTGCGCCGAATCGCTGACGAGATCGGTTACGTGCCGAATCGGGCTGGTGTGCGGCTGCGCACGGGGCGAACCAATGTTATCAGCTTGGTTCTGTCGACCGAGCAAGAAATGATGAACCATACGGCGCGTCTGATTGCCTCAATCGCCGGTGGGCTGCGGTCAACGCCTTATCATCTGATCGTCACGCCTTACTTTCCGTCTGAAAACCCGATGAAACCGATCCGCTATCTTGTTGAGACGAATTCGGCCGATGCGGTGATCTTTAACCAGATTCTGCCAGATGACCCTCGGGTAGAATATCTGATGGAGCGCGGGTTTCCTTTTGCCGCCCATGGCCGCACGATCTGGGAAAAGAAACATGCGTGGTATGATTTCGACAATCATGCTTTTGCCTCGATCGGGGTGAACCGTATGGCCAGCCGGGGGCGGCGTAAGATATTGGTGATCGCGCCGCCGACCGAACAGAACTATGCCAAACATATTATTGCCGGGGTTTACGACGCGGCGGCGGACAGCAACGTTGAAGTCATATTGACTGAGGCGATCACCAGCGACTCGTTGCATGAAGCCGTCATGGCTTATGTAACTAACCTGCTTAACCGAGACCCGTCGATTGACGGTATTTTATGTGCCTCGCCCTCGGCAACTATGGCGGCTGTGGCCGGGCTGGAGGCCGCTGGCCGGGTTGTGGGCCAGGACATTGATGTGTTTGCCAAAGAGGCGATCCCGTTTTTGCAATTGTTCCGGCCCAAGATTATTGCCATGCAAGAAGATGTGCGCAAAGCGGGCGAGTTTCTGGCCCGCGCGGCGATACAGGCTATCAAGCAACCCGATGCGGCACCAATGCAGGGGCTGGACGTGCCGCTTGATGAAGAATAGCGCCGCTGAAGCGTTGAACAGAAAAACAAATATACGAGTTCTAAGGAGAGACCATGAATAGTCAGATAAAAGGACCCGCGCTGTTTCTGGCGCAGTTTGGCGGTGATGAAGCCCCGTTCAACAGTCTTGAAGGTATTACCAAATGGGCGGCAGACCTTGGCTATAAGGGCGTGCAGATCCCGACCTTTGATGCGCGCTTGTTCGACCTTGATAAAGCCGCTGAGAGCCAGACTTATTGCGACGACGTGTTGGGTATCTGCGCCGATGCCGGTGTTGAGATTACTGAGCTGAGCACGCATTTGCAGGGTCAGCTTGTGGCCGTTAACCCGGCCTATGACACCGCGTTTGACGCTTTCGCGCCCGCAGCTGTGCATGGCAACCCCAAAGCCCGCCAAGAATGGGCCGTGGAGCAGATGAAAAAGGCGGCCATCGCTTCTGAGCGGCTGGGCCTGAGCCATGTTGTGTCCTTCACTGGTAGCCTCGCCTTTCCGTTTCTCTACCCTTGGCCACAGCGCCCTGATGGGCTGATAGAGGAAACTTTTGCCGAGCTGGGTCGCCGTTGGCGGCCGATCCTCGACCATTATGCCGATCACGGCCAAGACATTGGCTTTGAGGTCCATCCCGGCGAAGACGTGTTTGACGGGGCGACTTGGGAGATGTTTCTCGATGCTGTTGGCGGCCATGTCGCGGCAATGATCTGCTATGATCCGTCGCATTTCGTGCTGCAACAGCTCGACTATCTGGCCTTCATTGATCTCTATCATGACCGGATCTGCGCGTTTCACGTCAAAGACGCCGAGTTTAACCCTGATGGTCGCCAGGGGGTTTATTCAGGCTATCAAAACTGGGCTGACCGGGCCGGTCGTTTCCGCTCGCTTGGTGACGGTCATGTCGATTTCACCGGCATCTTTAGCAAGCTGACCCAGTATGGCTATGACAGCTGGGCCGTGCTCGAATGGGAATGTTGCGTCAAATCAGCCGCACAAGGGGCGGCCGAGGGCGCGCCGTTTATCGCCAGCCATTTGATCGAAGTGCCAAAGACCGCGTTTGATGATTTCGCCGGCGGCGAGCGCGATGATGCTGCAATCAAAAGGATGCTCGGACTGTGAGTAGTGTAAAGGTGGGGAACCGCGTAAAACTAGGCATGGTCGGTGGCGGCCAAGGCGCGTTCATTGGCGGTGTGCACCGTATTGCCAGCCGGATTGATGACCGTTTTGAGCTGGTCGCAGGCGCGCTTAGCTCAAACGCCGAACGGGCTGCGGCATCAGCGGCTGAGCTGGGCATAGCGGCTGATCGGTCATACGCCGATTACGCTGAGATGGCCCGCGCCGAGGCGGCGCGGCCTGATGGCATTGATGCGGTGTCTATCGTGACGCCAAACCATATGCA
>JAESRD010000076.1 GCA_016764835.1 Paracoccaceae bacterium
GGTTTGAGCCATCAAAACACAGCCGCGCAATGGTGTCGCCGACGGCCGAATTGGAAAAACGCTCGACCACATTTGCGAGGTAAGTATCATAGCTGACGCCCTCGATCGGCGACAGGCTAGGGATCAACGCCCGCTGCTCCAGCGTCAGCAGCCAGTCTTTGATGATCGGATCGGCCATTGCATCATGCACGAAGTGATGCCCCAGCAGCGCCGACGGATAGGCGATAGCCGCATGGCCGCCATTCAGTATCCGCAACTTCATTAGCTCGTAGGGGGCGACATCTTCGACGAACTCAGCGCCGACCAGCTCAAGCGGCGGTCTGCCTTGCGGGAAGTTGTCTTCCAACACCCATTGGCGGAAGGGTTCGCAAACCACAGGGGCCGCGTCAATCAGGCCGAACTCATCGCGCACAAGGTCGCGCTCGCGGTCTGTTGTCGCCGGGGTGATACAGTCAACCATCGTGCTCGGGAAGGCGACATTGGCCTCGATCCATATGGCGAGGTCCGGGTCGATCAGCCGCGCCAGTGAGATCACGGCCTGCTTGGCGACATGGCCGTTTTCGGGCAAATTATCGCAAGACATCACTGTGAAGGGGGCAATACCCGCATCACGGCGTATTCTTAGCGCCTTGATAATAATACCAAATACGCTTGTTGGTTTGGCCGGGTCGGCAATGTCTGCCGCCATATCGGCGTGACCTGCATCAAAGCCGCCCGTCAGCGCGTCTACATAATAGCCGCCCTCGGTGATGGTCAGCGAGACGATCTTAATATCGGGGTTACACATGCGAGCCGCAGTCAGCTCTGGGTCGATTTCGACAAAATCGATCATCGAGCCAATGACTTTGCCGGTCAGCCCGGCTGGGTCCAGCTCAACCACCGTGGTCAGCCAATCTTGCGCCATTAGGAGATTGCGCATACGCGCATCGCCAGGGCGCACACCGGCGCCGGTAAGCGCCCAGCTATGGCCCTTACCCTTGGCAAACAGACGGTCAAGATAGACAGCCATATGTGCGCGGTGAAAGTTGCCAACCCCGACATGCAATATCCCAGCAGTTAGGCTAGATCGGTTATAAGCAGGCCCACTCACACAATTTGGCAGGTCGTTTAGGGCATCGTTGTTAAGCGGACGAACCATCTACATACTCCGGTCGAGCCGCGCCTCCCCGAGAGGGGCGCGGCCGTTTAATATTGCTTGTGGGTTTAGTCGATCCGCAAGCCGTCAGGGCCAAAGCGGTGCAGCTTGGTCATATCTGGTGTCAGATAGACTGTATCGCCATGACGCAGCTCAACTTCGCCGCTGGTACGGATGGTGATATCTTCATCCGCCAACCCCGTGCCAGCAACCCGCAAGAACGTGTCAGAACCAAGCAGTTCGGCGACGCCAACAGTGCCCTTCCAAAGACCTTCGGTAGTTGAAACATTGATATGCTCCGGGCGAATGCCGATAGTTGTCACATTGTGTTTGGCCGCTTCTGCGCCGCCAATAAGGTTCATCTTTGGGCTGCCGATAAAGCCAGCCACAAAGATATTGCGCGGCCGGTGATACAGCTCAAGCGGGCTACCCACTTGCTCAATATACCCAGCTTGCAGAACAACAATCTTGTCAGCCATGGTCATGGCTTCGACCTGATCGTGGGTCACGTAGATCATTGTTGTTTTGAGGCTGTTATGCAGCTCCGAGATTTCCAGACGCATGTTAACGCGCAAGGCGGCATCGAGGTTTGACAGCGGCTCATCAAAGAGAAAAGCCGATGGTTCACGCACAATCGCCCGGCCAATAGCCACACGTTGGCGCTGACCACCAGATAGCTGGCCCGGGCGGCGTTCAATATAGTCGGTAAGGTTGAGAACCTTAGCCGCTGCATTGACCTTCGCGTCTTGCTCAGCCTGTGTCATGCCCGCCATACGCAGCGGAAAGGCAATGTTTTTGCGTACCGTCATATGCGGGTAGAGCGCATATGATTGGAACACCATTGCCAGGCCGCGTTTGGCCGGTGGCACCATAGTTGCGTCCTTGCCATCAATCTCGACGTGACCGCCAGAGACATCTTCAAGCCCGGCAATCAGCCGCAGCAAAGTTGACTTGCCACAGCCCGAAGGCCCAACAAACACAACAAACTCACCATCTTCAATCGTAAGGTCCAGCGGCGGGATAACTTGGACATCGCCAAACCGCTTTTCCACTTTGTGCAGAGTAATCTGTCCCATGATTTATTCCTACTTTACAGCGCCGAAGGTCAGACCCCGGACGAGTTGTTTCTGGCTGAACCAGCCCATTATCAGAATTGGCGCAATCGCCATTGTGCTTGCCGCACTCAGCTTGGCGTAGAACAAGCCTTCAGGGCTTGAATAGCTGGCAATGAACGCGGTGAGCGGCGCGGCCTTAGCCGCCGTAAGCGTCAGCGTCCAAAACGCTTCATTCCATGCCAGAATGATATTGAGCAGCATGGTGGACGCAATACCGGGCAGCGCCATTGGCGTCAGCACATAGAGTATCTCTGCGCGCAGACCGGCACCATCCATCCGCGCCGCCTCTAAGATATCAACAGGGATTTCTTTGAAGTAGGTGTAAAGCATCCAGATGATAATCGGCAGGTTGATCAGCGTAAGTACGATGACCAATGCGGTGCGGGTGTCGAGCATGCCGAGCTTCTGAAAGATCAGATAGATCGGGATCAAAACACCAACGGGTGGCAACATCTTGGTGGAGAGCATCCACATCAGAATGTCTTTGGTCCGCTTGGCCGGCACAAAGGCCATAGACCATGCGGCAGGCACCGCAATGATCAGGCCCAAAATGGTCGAGCCAACAGAGATGATAACCGAGTTCATGAAGTGGCGGAAATAGTTAGACCGCTCCATAACTGTCGAATAGTTTTCCGTTGTCCATTCAAAGAACAAGAAGGAGGGCGGGAAGGTGATAGCCTCGGTTTCAGTTTTAAAACTGGTCAGAATGGTCCAGAGGATCGGGAAGAAGATCAGTATCCCAATCGTCCAAGAGACGACTGTTATAATGGTCTTGTATTGGTTGGTTACAGCGCGTGCCATATTTACAGTACCTCCCTATGCGTCAAGGTTTTTGCCAATCATCCGCATCAAGAAGAATGCGACGATATTGGCAAGGATGATGGCGACCACACCGCCGGCAGAGCCGGTGCCTACGTCGTAGCGCAACTGGCTTTCGGCATAGACGAGATAGGTCAGGTTGGTAGATGCGGTTCCGGGGCCACCGTTTGTTGTCACCAGAATTTCTGCAAAGATAGACAGCAAGAAAATGGTCTGGATCAGGATCACAACCGTGATTGCCCGTGACAGATGCGGCAGCACCATAAACCAGAAGCGGCTTAGGGTTGATGCACCATCCATCTCAGCAGCTTCAAGCCGCTCGCTATCCATTGACTGCATCGCAGTCAGCAAGATCAGCGTGGCGAAAGGCAACCATTGCCAACTCACGATGATGATAATCGACATCAGCGGCGCATGGGCCAAAAAGTCAAACGGTTCCAACCCGACCGACTGAGCCATCCATGCGAATAGCCCGCTGACCGGGTTCATAAACATGTTCTTCCAAACCAGCGCCGAAACGGTTGGCATAACGAAGAACGGGGCAATGACCAGTATGCGGACAATGCCCTGACCCCACATTGGCTGGTCTAGCAACACAGCCAGACCAACACCGCCGACGATGGTAATGCAAAGCACACCGCCAACGAGCAAGAGCGTGTTGACCAATGACGAAAAGAAGGCCGGATCGGTTAGGAAATATCTGTAGTTTTCAAACCCGACAAACCCGGTTTGATCCGGCATCAGCAGGTTATAGCGTTGGAATGAGAAATAAATCGTCAGGCTGAGCGGGATGATCATCCAGCCGAGCAGCAGGATCACTGACGGCGAGATCATAAGCCGCGCGGCGGATCTGGAATGCTCTGTCGACATGAAGCCAGTCCTTAAATATGGAGGTGTGTGCCGATGACCAGCTAACTGGCCCAGCGGCGGAGCCCATTTGAGAGAACGCCAGCCGTACCCCTCCCCCAAAGGAAAAACGGTACAGCTGATTACTCGTTATGAACTAGAGAAATGGGCGTGAGTTGCGGGGCCAACCTATGGGCCAGCCCCGCGGGAGGAACTTAGTTAGTGATGTAACCAGCCCGTGTCATTTCACGAACCGCGAGGTTCTGTGCATTGGCCAGTGCTTCTTCGGCAGTGATCTGACCAGCAAGAGCTGCGGCAAACTGCTGACCGATAGCAGTGGCGATACCCTGGAACTCAGGAATAGCAACAAACTGAACACCTGTATAAGGAACCGGATCAACCGTTGGGTTGTTCGGATCAGCGGACAAGATCGACTGAAGTGTCATCGCAGCAAAAGGAACCTCGGCGTAGTTGGGGTTCTCATAAAGCGATGTCCGTGTGCCCGGAGGTACGTTTGCCCAGCCTTCGGTGGAGGCAACGAGTTCCGCATATTCTTTGGAAGTCGCCCAAGCAACGAATGCTTTGGCCTCTTCTGGCGCGTCTGTGCCAGCTGGGATGCCAAGGCTCCAAGCCCAGAGCCAGTTGCCACGTGGGCCAAGGCCATTGTCGGGTGCCAGTGCATAGCCAACGCTATCGGCTACAGCGCTGTCGTCAGGGTTGGACACGAAGGAAGCCGCAACAGTTGCGTCAATCCACATGCCACATTTGCCCTGTTGGAACAGTGCCAGATTCTCGTTGAACCCGTTAGATGACGCGCCGGGAGGGCCCGAGTTGTTCATCATGTCGAGGTAGAAGTTCAGGGTTGTGCCCCATGCTTCGCCTTCGAATTGTGGGTTCCACTCTTCGTCAAACCAGCGTGCGCCAAACGAGTTGGACATGGCTGTAAGGAACGCCATGTTCTCGCCCCAGCCAGCTTTGCCGCGCAGACAGATACCGTAGATACCTTCGTCTGTGTTGGTCATTGCAGCCGCTGCGTCGCGGATGAAGTCCCAGCTTGGTGCGTCTGGCATCTCAAGGCCAGCAGCTTCCATCAGGTCTGTGCGGTACATGACCATCGAGCTTTCACCGTAGAATGGTGCAGCATAAAGCTCGCCATCAACAGTCAGGCCGCCACGGATGGCTGGCAGAATGTCGTCAATGTCCCACTCTGCTGGCAGATCGTTCAATGACAGCAGCCAATCTTGAGCGCCCCAGATTGGAACCTCATATGTGCCGATTGTCATCACGTCGAACTGGCCGCCATTGGTGGCGATGTCCTGCGTAACCCGTGTGCGCAAGATGTTCTCTTCCAGTGTCACCCATTCAACGGTGATACCAGGGTTTTTAGCTTCGAAATCGTCAGTCAGACCCTGCATGCGGATCATGTCACCGTTGTTCACGGTGGCGATTGTCAAAACAGTGTCTGCGGTTGCAATTGCAGCAACTGAACACAGTGCTGTGGCCCCCAAAAGGGTGCAAAATTTGTTAGTCATTCTTCCTCCCATTGCCGCTACGGGCAAATGCCTAGTGCGTGGGCATATACTCGATAAGAGGGTGTTCTATGTCAATAGGCAGTTATCCCCTTCGACAAAGTCGAGGGGTTAACTGCCTGTTAATAGGGATAAGAATTTGAGCTTAGAGGCTGAGAATTTTCTCTGCTGTGGCCTCTGAAGTGAAAAGGCCGTTGATCAAACCACCGCGCATCGCGGCCAAAATAGCCCGCACTTTGGAATCGCCAGCGGCCATTCCAATGATCCGACGGTCACCTGCTGGCGCGCGCGGCGCCGATGCA
>JAESRD010000077.1 GCA_016764835.1 Paracoccaceae bacterium
CCCAAGCAACCCCAAGGCTTTTGCCATCGCCGCCTGATTTTTCACCGGCGTATGTGAACGCCGCTTGCGCCGCGCTACATTCTCGCCAAACACGCATTTGCGAATATAGGCACTGACCGCCATACCTTCTGATAATTCCCGCAGTTTGGCGTTTTCTTCTTCGGTCAGGCGCAAAGTGATACGCGGATATGTCTTTTTCGGCTTGTTTGGGGCAACGCTAGCAGCGGCACAAAATTCACTAGATATTTCGCTAGAGACGCCTAAATCCTCGACCGTTTTCATAGCGACGGTCCTCGTGGGTACGTCGGTTTTGGCTTAGTTTCCTCCAACTTGTGGATATCTATATTTTCAGCCTTGAGATACGTCTCCCAATCCGCCAAAACCTCTAACAAAGTGTTCGAAGTTGCGCTGTTAAAGCGCACCAAGGCATTTCGCAAGAAATGCCATCAGGCAGTGCCACATCTGAAGGCGGCAGTCGTTTTGCAAAAACGATGAGTGCTCTCGGGCCTGAGCCTTCACCCTCATTTCAAAAAACCACCCGCCCAGCGGTAGACCGCCGCAAATACCAGCCCGTGCACCAGCACGGCCAATACTGCCGCAACAAGCGGCGGCAGCGCCACCTCGCCCAGCCCCATCAGCTCACCAACCCAGTAAGTTGGCACAATAGCACCCAAATATTTCAGCGGGCTGTCCATGACCGCCAGCAGCGGCACAAGGGCGGTAATGTTGAAAACCTTGGTCAAGGCCAGCCCTTCAACCTTGTTGCGGGCAATGGCGGGCAGGAGCAAGGCAATGATCGCGGCCTGAACCCCAATCAGCAGCGGCAAGACGACTAAAACCAGCGTGCTTGGCGTACTGAGCAACAACCGACAACCCAAATAGCCCTGCGCCGCGGCCAGCACCCATGTGGCACTCAAGCGGTAAGCCAATAGCCCGCTCAGCCCGGTTGCGGTCACGGCAATTGCTGCCATCGGGCCGTCATCGCGCTCTTCGAGAAACAAAAAGCCGACGACCCAGCCGATGGGCATGGCGGGCAGGCACAGAACAAAGGCGATCAGATAGTCTGACATGTGCGGCCAGCCAAAGGCGACAAGGCCGAGCTGGTCAAACCATGGGATCAACCGCCACATTGCTAATATCATAACAAATGTAGCGGCAAAAACAGCCAGCAGGGTCGGGTCGCGGCGGATATTTGTCCAATCGCTGGCCAGCAGCTGCGCAAACCGGCGCGGCGATATATTGGTGATGAAGTGGATCATTTCTGGCCCAATTCTGTGCGTAGGTTTCGCAAGGCCCAAACCACGCAAAGAACGGCGGATAAGGCGCAGATTGCAAACATTAAAGCGATTTGGCCTGCCGAAGCACTGCCATAGCCGGTCGCCACGAATATCAGCTTTAGCTGGGCTGCCGCCGGAAAGAACATGGCCCAAAGTGGCATAGGGTCTTTGAGCGCAAATATTGCCGGTAAAACCACCGGGATCAGCAAAAACGCCGCCCCCATCATGTAGGATGTGACCGTGCTAAACAGCCGCACAATCGGCACGCCGAGGGCCAAATATTGCACCGATGTCAGCGCCACTACAGGGATAAGCCACCAATAGTTGACGCTTTCATGCAGGCCCAAACTGACGGCAATAACCGCCAAACAGGCCATGCTGGTCAGGGTTATGCACTTGGCCCAAAAGTAGCCGCTGGCCGAGAGCGGCGTGACCGCCAAAGCCGCGCGCACACCTTCGGACTTTTCCAAAAGCATCAGCGCGCCGAGGAAAAAGAAACCCACCGCTGCCGGGTCGGAAAAGATAATAAGCCCGGCCAGCCAGCCGGGTATGCTGTCGCCTAAGGTGAAAATAACGGTGATATAGAACATGATAACAAAGGCATAGGCGTAGTATATACCATAACGAAACTGCAACCTTGCTTCATGCATGACCAGGGCGCGCATCCTGTTCATGCCCCGTCTCCTGTGACCTTGATAAACACGTCATCAAGGCTGGCCTCATGGCTGTGGATCGACAAAAAGCCTGCATTGAGTGCGGCAATAAAATCTGGGTTTTGTCCCAGATTATCGGTTGGAAACGCATGATGCCTGCCGTCGCGGGCCACGACCTCGACCCCGCTTTGGCCATATTGGCGCATCAGATCGGCAGGTGTGCCAATGATCGGCACATGGCCCTTGGTCAGGAACCCAACCCGGTCGCAGATCTCGGCAGCCTCGGCCATATTATGCGTGGTCAGAAACACCGTCTTGCCCTGCTCTTTGAGCGAAACAATAAGATCGCGGGTCATACGGGCGCGGGCCGGGTCTTGGCCGCTGGTCGGCTCATCAAGGAATAACAGGTCTGGATTATGCATGAACGAGCGGCACAGGTTAAGCCGCATCTTCATGCCCTTTGAGAAGTCTTGCACCCTTTGGTCTGCGGCATCTTGCAGATCAACGCGGATCAGCGCCTCTACCGGGTCAAGACAGGGCGTGCGGTAGAGCGAGGCGAAGAATTTTAGGTTCTCGCGGGCGGTCATACGCAGATACAGGGTTGGCAGCTCAAAGCTGACGCCAATGCGCTCATAATAGCCGCGCCCCTGCTGGCCGAGTGGCTTGCCAAACACTGAAATGTCGCCCGAATAGCCGGTCAAAAGCCTCATGAGTATTTGCTGTGTGGTTGACTTTCCGCAGCCAGAAGGGCCGAGGAGCCCAAAAATTTCGCCCTGCCGAATTGACAGGTTTAGCCCGTGCAGCACCGGCTCTTTTGCTTTGGGATAGGTGAATTTCAGGTCTGAAATTACGAGGCTCATAACAGCTTTCTAATGACATTTTGGTGGCCGCGTTTTGGCCGATATACCTTAAGTGCCCTGCGCGCGCGATTTGGTTCAATGCCCGCGTTTAACCCGCCAGAACAGCGGCAATTATGCGTGGCAAAAGCCGCCAATTGGGCCGGTATTCAAGCTGAGTCAGCAGCTTGCCTACGATATGCGCGCGTTTATGGGTGATAAACCATGGCGGTTTGGGCATC
>JAESRD010000078.1 GCA_016764835.1 Paracoccaceae bacterium
GCTGTGCAGGTGCTGGGCCAGCAATAGCTGCGGGGCGAATTCGAGAATGGCATGGCCCCAGCCGGGCGAGAAGGCGCCGGTGAGGTCTATGGCTTCGGGCAACGTAAGCGCCGGGCTGCTTGGCAGATGCCAATAGTAAGTATCGCCGTCGCGGCCGCTGAGCAGGGGGTCAAACCATGCGCGGGTTGGCACGCGGTTGATCTCGTCGCCCTGATGGTCGGAGAAAACCGCGCCGCGATGGCTGATCAGCGCTGAGCGGCCAAAGGTGGTGGCGTCGTCAAAACAGGCCAAGAACTGGGCGCGGGCAGTTATTGTTGTGGCCGGGCTGCGCTGACCACCGGGCAATTGCACGCCGGGCAAAAGCATCGGTCCAGCGGGGCTTAGTTCTTGGCGGTCAGTGGCCATGTCTATCATGCGCCGGAGCGGCCCTGAGCCGGGGGTCACGGCGCTCAACTGGCTGGTCAAAGCTTTATGCGCATGCGGCACGCCGAGTTTGGCGATAAGGGCGGCTTTGAGGTTGGGCAGCGCCCAGCCTTGCGGGGTATCTCGGGCTGTTTGGGCTAATCTTGCCAGCTCTGGGTCACCGCTGATCAGCGCATTCATGCTGATTTGTCGTCAAACGCACCGGCATTGGCCAGCTGCAAAAAGTCGCCGTGGTCGCGCACATAATCGGCTTCGTCGTAATGCAAAGAGGCCAGCACCAACAGGCTGGCATTGACCGAAAAGTTGCGAATCTCGCGCCAGATGCCGGGGCCTAGATACAGCGCTTGGGCCGGGTGGCGCAGCGTGACGGTGCGGGTGTTTTGGCCATCATCCAACACCACGTCAAACGCACCGGAGGCGGCGATATAGAGTTGTTGCAATGCGCGGTGGGCATGGCCTGCGCGGGTGGCGTTGGTCGGGATATCATAGGTCATATAGACCCGTGCAATCTCAAACGGGATATCCATGCCGCCCTCGATAATCGCGATCGCGCCGCGATGGTCAAAGACCGAACGGACGTCGATCAGCTGGCAATCATCAACGCTGGCCATAGCGACCTCCTATAGGTTTATCTCGTAATAGTCATGCATGACGGCGCGGGCGCCAAAGCCTTCTTTATAGACTTGCAGCCCGGCATTCAGAACCGTTCCGCCCGCCTCTGAGGATATGCCAAAATCAAAGCAAAGGCTATGTTCATGGGCAAGCTTGATCGCCGCGTCATGGATCAGATCCATTGCGCGGGTCTCGCGGCCCAGATCGCTGGCGGCGCTGTATTGGCAATGCAGGCATGTTGGCGTCCGGTATAGCACCGATCCGGCCAGCAATGCGCCGTCCCTTTGGGCCGTCCAAAGCGAGATGTCATCGGGGAAGCGCTCGGCCAGCAGGGCCATTTCGGCCACGCTATGGACCGGGGTCGCATCATGACGGGCGGCAAGCTGGGCTGACAAAATATTCCAAAACCCGGCCCAGTCATCCACGCCGCGGTGCACCGTGATCTGCCTGCGCCCAGCGCGTGAAATATCGCGGCGGCGCCCGCGATTGGGCCGCGCGCCGTCGGGCACCACAGCCAAGGCATCGCGTCGAATGAGGGTCGCACCAATCTCGTGCAGCGCCCAAAGGTCCTCTTGCGCCGGGGCACGGTGATAAATGGAGGGAATGGTCTTGTAGATCAGCCGGTGACAGCCCTGCGCCCGGCCTGCATCTATAACCGCGCCAAGCATTGCGCGCACATGGTCTAGCCCCACCGTTTGGTCCAACACCAACCCGCCATAGGTCAGCCCGCTATGACTTATCAGCACGTCTCCATCGCGGTTTGCGGGGAGCAGCCCGATCAGTTTGCCGTCCAGCCTCAGCATGAGCGAGGCATCAGTAAACCGGTCGGCGTGGTAATCCATATAGTTGCGATTAAACAAGAATGTGCCATTGCGGCTATCGGCCACAAATTCGTTCCACAATTCGGTTTGATCTGCGCTGTAGGGGTGGGCCGTGATCACCATTTAGGGCCGCAAGATCAGCAGGTCTTCGCGCCGGTTTGACACGGGCAAAGCAGCGGGTTGCGGCATGATATAGGCATCATAGCCCGCGCCGCGCAGCCGGGCGACGATGCCCAGCATCACCGCGTCATCAATCCGCATAGGATCAGTGGCAAAGGCGGGCACTTCAGGCGCGGTGTCTACCCGCATATAGGCTTGGTGAAACGCGACACCGGCGGCACTGCTGAGAAACCGGCGCAACTTAGAATGGTTGGCAACATCGCCAATAAGGGCGGCCCCGCCCGGCGCCAGCAAGGCGGCCACGGCATCGGCAAACTGAAACGGGTTGGCCTCGAAATAGACCGATTGCAGCACACCGTAGGTGATGATCGCATCAGCGCCACCCGGCAAAAGCGAAGCCAGTTTGCGGGCGGTTTCCCCCGGAAACAAGCCGGGCAGTTTGATCACATGAGCCGCATCAGGTAACAGCGCCAGCATCTCTGGGTTATCGACGCAAATCAGCTTTTGGCCGCGCTCGCCTGTCCGGGCGATCATTTGGCGCGCCAGCTCGCCACAGCCAGCGCCGATGTCAACAATACTCGCGCCGGGGCGGGTGAGCGCTGGCAGCTTGGCCTCAAAATCAGCGAGGATCACCGGCTCAAAACCTTCGCGAAACGCATCAGGCGAGCCGATCTTCTCGGTCTCGCTTAGGGTCGGGTCCTTCGCCATTTGGCGAAAAGCTGCATAGGTAAGCTCGGCAAACTGCGCGGTAACGGCGGCGCCATCTACCTTTTCGGGTGAATGTGACATGAGCAGGCTCCTGACCGCGTTTTAGAACAAATCCCAAGGGGCGGGGCGAAATCCCCATTCTTCGGCTGTCTCTCTATCCCACTGATTGCGCCGGAACATCAAATCATAATCAGCGTCGGGGCTGCCTTTATTTGTGGCCCGCAACAAGTGGGTTGATTGCTGGAGCTTATGATCGGCATAGGCGTCTGGAATATAGTATATTTTGCGGCCCAAAACCATGCGGATCACATCGCAATATAGCCGGTCAGAGCGGTAATGCCGCCCATATTGTACATCAAGCGGCCCGGCCTCGTCCACTGCGTCGCGGCGCAGATAGACGGCAAAGAACGGCGCATAGGTCAGCTCAAGCGGGCCGCCATCATGGACCAGCTTAACATGGGCTATGTTTTGATGATGCGCTGACAGGGTGACATCGGCGGGCCGGGCTTCGCGCGCGGCGGGCACATGGCTGCGCACGGTTGGCGTGCCGGGGGGGAGTATCTGGCGCGGCACGGTCATGGCCGCATCTGGCAAGGCATAAGCCGCTTCTTGAAGCGCGCACAGCGCACCTGTGCGCAGCACGGCATCATTATTGATGATCAAGATATCAGCGTCAGGCCGGGCGGCGGCGATGCCTTGGTTTACCGCATAGGTGAAGCCAAAGTTGCGCGTATTCTCGATAAGCGTGATCTCGGTTTGGCTGCGCAGCCAGTCAACAACCGGCTGGGCGGAGGCATTATCGGCGACGATAATCTCAAGATCACCCGGCCCGGCGCTGGCGCGCAAAGCGGCAATACAGGCTTGCAGATCATCCAGCGCTTCAAAGCTGGGGATCACGGCAGCGACAGGGCGGCTCAGCTTGGTGGGCATAGCCGCCAGCCGGGCGGCGGTGCGGGTCTCTAGCCGGGCGCTGACAAGGCCCGCATTGCGCAGCAGGCTGGTGTCGTTTGACACGGTGTTATCGGCTTGGTCGAGCATGTAATTGCACAGCAAAACCGGCACTGAGATCATGCGGCCCGCCTCGGCGCAGCGCAAAATAAAGTCATGATCGACAAAGCGGCGCAGTTCGGTGGCAAAGCCACCAACCGGGGCCAGCAGCTTGCGGCGATGGGCAAAGGTGTTGAGATCGGCGTAGTTCTGATTTTCAAGCATTGCCCGGTGGTAATGGCTATAGCGAACGGCAAACGGCGTGGGCATTGTGCCGCGATAAAGGGTTTGGCCTGAATAGAGCGCGTCAGCGTTGGGGTTTTGGTCAAACGCCCCGGCAAGCGCGGCCAAATAGCGCGGATCCCAGCTATTATCACTGTCGAGATAGGCGATGATATCGCCCTTGGCCGCCGCCTGACCGGCATTGCGCGCGGCACTTTGGCCTTGGTTTTCGGGCAGCTCTATCAGGTTAATGCGCGGGTCGATAATCCGGCGCATGGTCTTCACGCTGGCATCTTGGCTACCATCATCGACGATGATCAGCTCAAAGCGCGCATAGCCCTGCGCCAAGACCGAGTAGATCGCCCGCTCGACGGTTGCCTCGCGATCATAAACAGGCATGATCACCGAGATCAGCGGCGGCTTGGTCAGCGCGTCGGCGCGGGCAACCAAGCGGTTGGCGACGCCTTCCATCATGGCAAAGCTGCGCTTGTGTTCCTCTTGAAACGGCACCGAGAAAACCGGGCTGGTCATCGAGAACTTGAGAAAACCCTCAAAGTCAGAATAGGGCGGCCGGGTGCGGCCCCATGCACAGCTGGCGCGGGCAATCTCGGCCCCGGTTTCACCGTCTGTCAGCACAAATTCGCGGGTGCGCCCGTCGAGCACCGAGGGCGGTAGGTGCAGCCTGAACCCGTGCTCACCTTGGTTTATGCCGCTTTCATGCAAGTCTTCGCGGTAGTCAGCGGCCATGATGCCAACCTCGATACCGTCGAACAAGACCACCGCCTCGCGGGCCGTAGACGCGCCCAGCTCAGCCAGCCACCCCTGCGCCACGGGCTCGTTGGCCGATAGATCAAGCGCGCCCAACAGCCGCGCACCCGATGGGGCGAGCTGTTCGCTCAGCGCGGCCATAATCGCCAGATCTGGCAGAGCAGCAGGGGCGTGCGGCAAGCGGCCTTCGGCTTGGCCATTGCGAATAAAATGCAGCAGCGGGTTGAGACCCAGCGTTTCAACATCGGGGTTTGTGGTGCTGTAATAGCGGGTGTCAAAGCTGGGGCCGGGGCTGCGGCCCAGCTGCGCGCCGTAGCGGGTAAAATGCTCTATCGCGTCTAGCCCGGCCGGCCCAACATCGGGGTATTCGGCCAAATACCAGACTTCGTCAAACAGCCCGCTGGCGCGGATGGTGGCAATGTCTAAGGCGAGGTCACTCATGGTCAGTTTCCTCTGCAATTTGTGGCTCTGACAGAGCTTGCACAACGGGCCGTGGCCGTAGCGCCCGGCCCTCAACCAAGCCAAAGCGGATATAATGTTCTGCCGGGTCTATGCCCGCTTCGGCAAGATCGGGGTTGGTCAGCGCATAGGTTTGGGCGTCAAACAGCCCAGATTGGCGCAAAGCGGCAATGCGCTGGGTTTGCAGCTTGGCCTCCGCCCGCCGCGATAGCACCGGTGTGGCCGCGATAAGCGCACATATAGCCGCCAGCTCGCTTTGGTTTGCCGCGGCAGCC
>JAESRD010000079.1 GCA_016764835.1 Paracoccaceae bacterium
AATGATGAAAGAAGCGTTCGAGAAAGCAGAAGGCCGTGAATTGTATGACGCCAGCAAGGAAGTCGAAAAAGAGCGCAGTGGGCGCATAGGCTGACGGGGCTTTGAGCAGACCGGCGAGCATGGCGGCTTCGGCCGGGGTCACTTCGGCGGCGGAGTGGCCAAAGTAGCGCTGGGCCGCGGCCTCAAAGCCGCGCGTGCCTGCGCCCAAATAGGCGCGGTTGAGGTAGATGGTCAGCACTTCATCCTTGGTGTAGCGCGCCTCCATCGCCATCGCATAGACGGCTTCTTGGATCTTGCGCCAGAGCGTGGTGCGGCGGCAATCGGCCTCGTATTCGGCCTCACCGTCCCAACGCGCGGGGTCAAACGGGCGGCCAAGGCACAAAAGCTTGGCGGTTTGTTGCGAAATGGTCGAGCCGCCATTGCCCGAAAGCGGGCCGCGCCCGGCGCGCAGGTTTATGCGAATGGCGCTGGCAATGCCGCGCGGGTCAATGCCCGGGTGCCAGTAGAACCGCCGGTCTTCGGTGGCGACAACGGCGTTTTTGAGGTGCACTGACACGGTATTTGTGGTGATCATGCCGCCATACTGGTCTCCACGCCAAGCGAACACGTCGCCGTGACGGTCGAGCATAGTGACTGAGCCGCGGGCGCGACCATCGACCATATCTGAGACGGGCGGCAACTGTACGGCGTAGAAAAACACACCAAGCCCGATGAGCAGGGTGGTGACGAGGCCAATGCGCCAACTGAAGCGCCAGATGAGCAGCAGCACAAAACGGACCATGCGCCACAATGTGTGAAACAGCCACGCGATGGGCCCGCGCCTTTTGCTCTGGCGGCGCTTGCTGGTTCGTTTGGCGGCTGGTTTTTTAGGCGCCCGCTTTTTGGCTGGCTTTTTGCGCGCAGTACTGCGCCGATCCGCCACCAAGGGGGGCCGTTTCTGTGCCATTTGCTCGTGCCCGCTCTGCGCCTGCTTGTTGTTCAAGCTGATCTATGGACGCAGCATACAGATTGTAAGGGGGAAAGTAGAGCCGGTGAGTCGCGTCGGTCGGTGTTTTCTTGTCGCCCAATTTTTAAGCTAAATGATCAATTTGTGCAAAAATTGTGCATTAATTCCTGTTTCGCCCCGCGCCAACACCCCGGTTTGCTTGTGACCCCGCCCCGCCCCGGTGTTTTTAGCTTCAGGGGTGGCCTGTGCTCAGGCCCGTGAAAGACACTTAAGGGGAAGACAGTGAAACTCATCATCGCAACGATCAAACCGTTCAAGCTAGAAGAGGTCCGCGAAGCGCTGACATCTATTGGCGTGCGCGGCATGATGGTGACCGAGATAAAGGGCTTTGGCTCACAATCAGGTCACACCGAAATTTATCGTGGCGCAGAATACGCCGTGAACTTTGTACCAAAGGTCAAACTTGAGATCGTGGTGCCAGCCAGCATGGCCGACCAAGTTGTCTCGACCATCGCATCCACAGCCAAGACCGAAAAAATCGGCGACGGTAAGATATTCATTCTCGACGTTGAAGGCGCAATGCGCGTTCGGACCGGTGAGACAAACGAAGAAGCGCTTTAAGCGGCTGCGGAATACGAGGGACTAAGAAATGAACCATATTAAGAAGCTTGCCGGGCTTTCTGCAGCGCTAAGTGCGTTTGCCGGAACAGTCATGGCGCAAGAGGCAACCGAAGAGGTTGCTGTGGCCGCTGAGGTCATCGTCGACACGATGGATAAGGGCGACGTTGCTTGGATGATGACAGCCACAGTGCTGGTCTTGTTCATGATCGTGCCCGGTTTGGCGCTGTTTTACGGCGGCCTTGTGCGGACCAAAAACATGCTGTCCGTGCTAATGCAATGTACGCTGATCACGGCACTGGTCATGGTGATCTGGGTTGTCTACGGCTACTCGTTTGCCTTTGGCGGCGGCACATCGCCTTATTGGGGCGGTACTGGCATGTTGTTCCTTGCAGGTGCCACGGTCGACACAATGGCCGCGACGTTTACAGACGGCGTTGTCATTCCAGAATTCCTGTTCATCGCCTTCCAGATGACCTTTGCAGCTATCACACCGGCGCTGATCGTTGGTGCCTTTGCTGAGCGGATCAAGTTCTCGGCTCTGCTGTTGTTTGTCGCCCTTTGGGTAACGTTCGTTTACTTCCCAATCGCGCATATGGTCTGGGACGCAAACGGCCTGATCTTCAACATGGGCGCAATCGACTTTGCTGGTGGCACAGTTGTGCATATCAACGCTGGTATCGCGGCGCTTTGTGGCTCGATCATGGTTGGCAAGCGCATTGGTCTTGGCAAAGACATGATGGCACCTCACTCGATGACACTGACCATGGTTGGTGCAGCCATGCTCTGGGTCGGTTGGTTTGGCTTTAACGCCGGTTCCAACCTTGAGGCCAATGGCGGCGCTACACTGGCGCTGATCAACACCTTCACCGCAACAGCCGGTGCGATCCTTGCTTGGTGTGCAATTGAAGCGATAACACGCGGCAAAGCCTCTATGCTTGGCGCTGCATCTGGCATGGTCACCGGCCTTGTGGCTGTGACCCCGGCCTGTGGCACAATCGGCCCTGTTGGCGCGATTGCTCTCGGCGCGATTGCGGCGCTGATCTGCTACTACTTCGTGGCAGTGGTCAAGAACCGCTTTGGCTATGATGACAGCCTCGACGTGTTCGGCATCCACGGTATCGGCGGTATCGTCGGCGCTATCGGCACTGGCATCTTCACCGCGCCAGGTCTTGGCGGCACAGGCGGCGAAGACTTCTCGATCGCCAGCCAAACATGGATCCAGTTTGAAGCGGTTGCTATTACTATCGTCTGGTGTGGTATCGGCTCGCTCATTTTGTACAAGCTGGTTGATATGCTGATCGGCCTGCGGGTGAGCGAAGACAGCGAACGTCAGGGTCTTGATCTGACATCGCATGGCGAAAGCGCTTACCACTCGTAAAACAAGAACTTTGCGCGGCGGGTTTGCAACGACCCGGCGCGCATAGGCAAGGGCTGATTGTTAGTATTCAGCTTCTCCCAAGCCCGGCCTTGTGAAAGGTCGGGCTTTCTTTTGTTGACATGTTGAATTTTCGAGTTACGTTAATTAACGAATGAGGTAATTAAAATGTCTGATCTAACGCAAACATTTGCCGCGCTTGGCAATGACACAAGGCTGGTGCTGGTCGAGCAATTGCTGGCCAAGGGCGAGCTGGCGGCGGGCGATCTGCTGGCAGAGGCGGGCATCTCTGGCCCGGCTTTGTCGCGCCATCTTAAAGTATTGCGCGAGGCGGGCATTGTTACCCGGCGGATAGAGGCGCAGCGGCGGCTCTATTCGGTGCGCCCGGCGGCGTTGCAGGCGGTTGGCGACTGGGCGCTGACCTACCGTGCCTTTTGGGGCGGCAGTCTTGACCGGCTGGAAGCGGCCTTAAACAAGGAGCGCCACTGATGGAGACATTGCGGATGGAGCGGCACTTTAGCGTGCCACCGCAGCGGGTCTGGGACTATGTCACCAAGACCGAACATCTGGTTACATGGTGGGGCCCTGAGGGCACGACGCTTGGCGACCATAAGCTAGATTTTACAGAGCTTGGCCCATGGTTCTTTGTGCTGATCGCCCCGTCGGGCCATGCCACCCGCGTGACCGGAAATGTGCTGGCGCATGACCCGCCAAACTGGGTTGAGTTCACGCTTTATGTGCCCAACCCCAAGGGCAATGCCATTGACAGCACTGTGCGGTTTGAGGTCAGCCCGGCCGAGGGCGGCGCTAAGTTTGTGCTGATCCAAAGCGGGCTAACCAGCGAACAGATGGTTGCAGCCAGCTCAATGGGCTGGGTGTCTACGCTGACCCGATTGGAAGAAAAACTAAACGCTATTTCATCAACTTAGGAGAGAGACATGCCACAATACATTATTGCTTACCATGGCGGCAGCCAACCAGCGACGCGCGAAGCGGGCATGGCGCAAATGAAGGCTTGGCAAGAATGGGTCGGCGGCATGGGTGACGCGGTTATCAACCCCGGCACCCCGCTTGGCCAAAGCAAGATGCTCGGCGGCAGCGGCGAGACTATTGCGCCTATGTCGGGCTTTATGATCATTGAGGCGGCTGACATGGACGCGGCAACGGTGATGGCCGAGGCGGATCCGTTTTTGGCCAATGGCGGCACGATAGAGCTGGCCGAGATGATGGTTATGCCCGGCGGCTGAGGCGGCCATTTTGGACGATGCAGGCTCGTGCCGCCACTTTGGATACCGTCGGCTCGTGCCGCTGTTATTGAAGGTGCAGGCTAAGCAGAACAGCGCAACAAAAGGGGCGGCAGAGCATGTGCTCCGCCGCCCCTTTTTTTCTGTTTGGCGAGGCCGCTAAACCTTCATGGTCGCAACAATCGCTTTGGCCAAAATCGGCACCGATTGCGCGTTAAGCCCGGCAATGTTCACCCGGCTGTCGCCGACCATGTAGATACCGTAATCATCGCGCAGCTGGTTGACGATTTCGGGCGATAGGCCCAGCCGCGAGAACATGCCGCGATGCTTGGCGATAAAGTCGAAATTGTCAGAGTTGGTCAGACGGCGCAGCGCGTCGGCCAAGTTCTGGCGCAGATCCAGCATTGAAAGCCGGACTTCTTCCAGCTCCGACTGCCAATCGGCCCGCAACTCTGGATCTGTCAGAATCTCAGTCACAATGCGGGCGCCGTGATCGGGCGGAAACGAGAAGTTCTGCCGGTTGAGGTAAGACAGCGTGCCTTGGGTGGTTTTGGCTTCGGTCTCATTGCGGGCGAGGACCATCAAGATGCCGGTGCGCTCGCGGTAAAGGCCAAAGTTTTTGGAGCAGGAGGCTGCGACCAAGCATTCGTCCATTTGGGCGACCACAGCGCGGGTGGCGGCGGCGTCATCGTCTAGCCCGTCGCCAAAACCTTGGTAGGCAATATCGACCAGCGGGATAGCGCCGCGGGCTTTGAGCAGGGCAATGACTTGCGGCCATTGCTGCGCCGTTAGGTTCGCGCCAGTCGGGTTGTGGCAGCAGCCATGCAGCAAGACCACATCGCCCGCAGCCACATTGGCGAGGCTCTCGAGCATACCGGCGAAGTTGACCGACCGGGTCCCTTCGTCAAAATAAGCGTAGCCGGTTGACGTCATCCCCAGATATTTGAGGATCGACGGGTGGTTTGGCCATGTTGGCTCCGGCAGCCAGACTTTGACATCTGGGTTGGCCAGCCTGATCAGCTCAAACGCTTGGCGCAGCGCGCCGGTGCCGCCGGGCATTGCCGCCGCCGCCAGTCGGG
>JAESRD010000080.1 GCA_016764835.1 Paracoccaceae bacterium
ACTGCGGTGTTAATTCAGCACCAAACGGGCGCATCCGGTTGAGGACTATTTTGACGATCTGTCGAAGCATCTGGTCTACGAGATGTATAAGCCCGACTTTCATCTGTTTCGTTATGACTTTGAGAACCCCGGCAACAAAAAGCCAATCGGCGAGATTGATCTCGACGAGGTGCATGCCAAGCTAGGTGGGTAACTATGGCCGGTTATAGCGCTACGCCGCTCGCCAAAAAGCTGGGCCTCAAGCCCGGCATGTTGGCGGCTGTGCAGGGCGCACCGTGGGACTACCGGACCCAGTTGGGGCTGGATTTTGCGCCTGTGGCCTTGGCCGCTGACGCCCCCTTGCCCGCCGGGCTTAACTACCTACATATCTTCACCCAGTTGCGTATGGTTACCAAAGCACGGCTGCGCGACGCCCGCGACGGGCTGCACAAAGACGGCATGATTTGGGTCTCATGGCCCAAGAAGGCATCTGGGCTACCATCCGAAATCAACGGCGATGTGCTGCGCGAAATCTGCCTGCCGATGGGGCTGGTTGATATTAAGGTTTGCGCTGTGGATGAGATTTGGTCAGGGTTGAAAATGGTGATCCGCAAAGCGCTGCGCTAGAGGGCGCGAGAAAGGTTAGTATTGTGAGCAATTATGCCGACAACTTACTGAAGCTCATTGTTATGAGCGACCTGCATCTTTTGCCAAAGGGAGAGGTCAGGCGCGGGCTTGACACCGGCCCTCGATTTATGGCGGCAATACAGTCGGTTAACACGCTACATGGCGAGGCCGACCTTTGCGTCTTTGCCGGTGATATCGCCGACACGGCAGATGTCGCCGCCTATGCGCTGTTTGATGATATTCGCGCGGCAAGCAATTTGCCTCAGCGGGTTATGCTGGGTAATCATGATGACCGGAATGTCTATCTGAGCTATGCCACCGCCCCGATGCTCGACGAGAATAATTTCGTCGCCGGGTATGACGATATCAAAGGCCACCGTATCTTGATGCTCGACAGCTCAGAGCCGGGTGAACTGCGCGGCGGATTGTGCGAAAAGCGGCTGACATGGACGGCGGCGCGGCTAGCCGAGGCCAAAACGCTGGGTCTGAAGGTCATCATCCTGTTGCATCACAACCCATGTGCCATGCAGATGCCGGTTGATACTTACCGCCTCGCGGCCCCGGAAAAGCTGCTCAAAGTTCTGCATGACAGCGGCGCCGATATCATCCAAATCCTCGCCGGGCATTGCCATATATCGACCGCAGGCAGCTGGGGCGGCTATCCCTGCGCCACGATTTCGGGCAACCAGCACAGTGTTGAGCCGTTTTTGCGCGGGCGCACAGGGCAGCAAGACTGTTTTGCCGCCCCGGCGCATTACGCTGTCATCATGTCAGACGGGGTCAATTGCGCGGTTCATTTCCAAAGTTATGTCAATGAAAGCGCGGTCATGGATCCGGCGTTATTCCCGCGCAAAATGGACCAAAAGTTCGAGACTTTCGACTAAATCAACCGCTCAGCCCGGAACAGCTCTTTGAGGTCTGTATTTGGCCGCGCGCCAATATGGCTGATCACCTCTGCCGCCGCGACGCAGCCCATTTTGCCACAGGTTTCAAGCGTTTGCCCGGTTGCCATGCCGTAGATAAACCCGGCTGCGAACTGGTCGCCTGCCCCTGTCGCATCAACGGGCACGACCTTGTTCACGGCAACATCGGCCCGCTCAGCCCCGCGCAACAGCACCACCGGATCGCCCGAGCGCGTACAGACAATCAGCCCGCATTCCTGCGATGCCTGCGCCAGCGCGCTTTCGAGATCGGTCTCGTAGAGTGCTTCCCATTCGTGGCTGTTGCCAATCACGTAATCGAGCTGCGACACCATGCGCTTAAAGTCAGCCCGGTGACGGTCAACACAGAAGGGGTCAGACAGGGCAATGCCGGCCTTGCCGCCGCCCGCCTGACACAGCTTTGCCGCCAGTTCAAACGCCTCTTTGCCCTTTGGTTTATCATATAGATAACCCTCAAGGAACAAAATCTGCGCGCCGCTGGCCACGGCCTGCGGCACATCATCTGGCCCCAGCTCAGATGATATACCCAGATAGGTGTTCATCGAGCGTTCGCCATCTGACGAGACAAAAATCATTGAGCGCGATGTTGGCAGCTCGCCGCCCGCCACCGGATCATTGACAAAATCAGTGCCGCTTTCGCCCAAAGCCCGTGCATAAAACCGGCCCAGCGCGTCATCATGCACCCGGCCAATAAATGCCGTAGTCAGCCCAAGGTTACCCAAACCAGCAAGTGTATTGGCAACAGAGCCGCCGGGCGCCTGCACCCGTTCTTTCATGGCCCCATAAAGATGTTCACCGCGGGCGCGCTCGACAAGCTGCATGATGCCTTTTTCAATACCCAAAAGTTCGAGCGCACTGTCGTCACATTGCGACAATACATCGACAACAGCATTGCCAATGCCAACGGCCTGATAAGTGGTCATAGGGTTTTTTCCTCATGGGGGCACAGACCGCGGATAATGCAATCGGGGCAACGGGGTTTGCGCGCGGTGCATATATAACGCCCGTGCAAAATAAGCCAATGATGTGCGTGTTTTTGAAACCGCGCGGGGATGTTGTCTTCAACGGCGCGCTCAACCGCGACCACATCTTTACCGGGGGCTATGCCGGTGCGGTTGCCGAGCCGAAACACATGCGTATCAACCGCTTGGGTCGGCAGGCCAAACCACATCGACAGCACCACATTCGCGGTTTTGCGGCCCACACCGGGCAAAGACTCGAGCGCGCGGCGCGATGACGGCACCTCGCCATTATACTCATCAACCAGCAGCCGGCTGAGTTTGATCACGTTCTTGGCCTTGTTGCGAAACAGACCAATGGTGCGGATATGTTCTATCAGCGTCTCTTCGCCCAGATCGAGCATCTTTTGCGGCGTATCGGCCAGCTTAAACAGCGCGGCCGTGGCCCGGTTTACCCCCACATCCGTTGCCTGCGCCGACAGTGCTACAGCGACGACCAGCGTATAGGCATTGGTGTGGTTCAGCTCGCCCTTCGGCTCAGGCTCTTGCGCCTGAAACCGGGTAAATATCTCAGTGATAACGTGGTAATTTAGAGTGCTTTGCATAAGGTGGTATGGCCCGGACGCTGGGCCAAGTGCAAGCCGCATGAAACGGGTCGCTGCTCGCCTGCGGGCAAGCTAAGCTGGCCGCACAACAATGATGAGCAGACCGATGACCCAAAACGCCCCCCCGCCCGCAGATCCAGCGCAAAGCAGCTACCATTTTCACGTCATGCGCCGGGCGATTGATGTGATCGACAGCCATGACGGCACGACAGTCAGCCTTGAGCAACTAGCCGCTGCGATGAACATGTCACCGGCGCATTTTCAGCGGCTGTTTTCGGCTTGGGCCGGAGTGTCGCCCAAACGGCTGCAACAATATTTAACCCTCGGCCACGCCAAAACCATGCTGCGCGACCATTGCACCACGCTAGAAGCGGCCGACAATGTTGGCCTGTCTGGCTCTGGGCGGCTGCATGATCTGTTCATCAAATGGGAGGCGATGAGCCCCGGCGAGTTCGCCCGCCAAGGTGAAGGCACGACGATATATTGGGGCCATTTCGACACCCCCTTTGGCCGGGCTTTGGCCATGGGTACAGCCCGCGGGTTATGCGGGTTAGGTTTCCTGAGTGAGACCAACGCCCAAGACGGCTACGACGATCTCGCCCGCAGATGGCCCAAGGCAAGCTATGTCGAAGATCCGGCACGCATAGCCAACTGGGTCGATGCGGCAACGGGCCAAACCGGCACGGCCGAGTTGCATCTGATGGGCGCGCCGTTTCAGATCAAGGTCTGGGAGGCGTTGATGTCTGTGCCCTCGGGCCATGTCACCACCTATTCCAACATTGCCGCTGCAATAGGCCGGCCCAAAGCCGTGCGGGCGGTCGGCACCGCCGTGGGCCGCAACCCTGTCAGCTGGCTGATACCCTGTCACCGGGCGTTGCGCAAAACCGGGGCGCTGGGCGGCTATCACTGGGGGCTGCCGGTTAAGCGGGCTTTGTTGGCATGGGAGAGTGCGCGGGCTGATGAGCTGCGGGTGGGGTGATTTCCGCTCCCCCGCCCATTCGGAGTGACTAACCTTCAAAGTTTGGAAAACCAATGCCGCTGGCACTTTACACATTTGGGCAGTTCATCGAGCGTGCCGAGCACGAGGCCAATGACAGTTTTCGCGTGCTAAATGATCAGATTTTCCAAAATATTGAACATGCAGATGGTTTGATTGCGCGCTCAGGCTATGCCTCTGACCCCGGCCCCGAGACATGGGGACCAGAAATCTATCCAACTTTTTACGTTGAACGAGGCGATGGTTGGTCACCGGCTACACTGTCTTTGTGGGAAGACATTGAAACACTGTTTGCGTTTACCTATTTTGGGCTTCACGCCATAGCTCTAAAACGCGGAAGCGAATGGTTTCGAAAACCAAAATGGCCGCCTTTGGTTCTTTGGTGGCATCGTCATGATACGCCGCCAACATGGGCTCAAGGTGTAGAAAAACACCAATTCCTTCATGCCAATGGCCCCACAGCACAGGCTTTTACTTTCAAAATGCCGTTCGATAAGAATGACCAGCCCACTAAAGTAGACAAGCTGCGCGTTCAGACTTTGCGCCGCTCGATGGCATCCGGGGACAATTAGCCCGCCTCCCCACCCCAAATGGGCGCTATTTCGCCCGCCCGCCCACTGCGTTATTGGATATCATCGGCCCATGGGCGATATTACCCCCGAGGCGCGTGTCCGCGCATTCAGCAAAAACGGATAAGAATATGACATTTGCAAAATTCCCCCTCGCCGCAGCCGCTGCATCAGTGCTGGCACTCAGCGCTTGCCAAGCGCCGCTGCCCGGCCAGACCAATGACAACGTCAATACCGGCGCGATCGTTGGCGGCACCATTGGCGCGATCGTAGGTGTGCTAACCGGCGACAGCCCGGAAGAGCGCACCCGCAACGCAGCCATTGGCGCGCTTATTGGCGGCGGCGCTGGTGCGCTTGGCGGCGCTCAGCTTGACCGGCAAGAAGCCGAGCTGCGCCAAAACCTTGGCGCTAATGTTGGCATTTACAACGATGGCAACAGCCTCGTTGTCACCCTGCCGCAAGACATCTTGTTTGCCGTCGACAGCGCCGCTCTGACCGGCGGTCTGCAAAACGACCTGCGCGTTGTCGCCGCCAGCCTCAACACTTATGCTGACACCACCGTTCAGGTGATTGGCCATACCGATAATACCGGCGATGCGGGGTATAACTTTGACCTCAGCCAGCGTCGCGCACAGGCGGTGTCTTCCGTTCTCATCGGCTCGGG
>JAESRD010000081.1 GCA_016764835.1 Paracoccaceae bacterium
CCGGCCGCCGTCACTGTCATAGCTAAAGCCCATATTCATCAAGAGCCCGCCAATATTGGCATAGCCGAGGCCCAATGTACGGAAATCATAGCTGCCTTGGGCAATCTCTTTGGACGGGAACTGCGCCATGGTCACCGAGATCTCAAGCGTCAGCGTCCAGAGACGGGTCGCATGCATATAGCCTGCGGCGTCAAACTTGTTGTTTTGCCAGAAGTTCAACAGGTTCATCGAGGCGAGGTTACAGGCGGTATTGTCGAGGAACATATATTCGGAACACGGGTTCGAGCCGCGGATCGCGCCGTCCTCTGGGCAAGTATGCCACGCATTAACGGTATCGTGAAACTGAATGCCCGGATCGGCACAGGCCCAGGCGGCATGGCCAACCTGATCCCACAGATCGCGGGCCTTAATGGTCTTGGCAACTTTGCCGTCGCGGCGGTTGAGCAGATCCCAATCGGCGTCATCTTCGACGGCTTTAAGAAACGCATCCGTCACACGAATGGAGTTATTGGAGTTCTGCCCAGAGACAGAGCTATAGGCCTCCGAATCCCAGTCCGTATCATAGACCGGAAACTCAATGCTGGTATGGCCTTGGCGAGCATAATCAAGCACGCGCTTAATATATGTCTCAGGAATCGCCACTTTCTTAGCGGCCCGAATTGCGGTTTTCAGACCCGGATTAACTTTAGGATCATAGGCGCTCTCTTCGGCCCCATCCCATGCTTTGATCGCGGCAAAAATCCCATTGAGCATCTGCTCATGCATTTTGGAGCCAGCAACGATCGACGCAACCTTTTGCTCCTCAAGCACCTTCCAATTGATAAATTTCTCAATATCGGGGTGGTCAGCATCGACGATCACCATCTTGGCCGCCCGTCGTGTGGTACCGCCAGACTTAATAGCCCCAGCAGCCCGGTCACCGATTTTGAGGAATCCCATCAGACCAGATGATTTGCCACCGCCCGAAAGCGGCTCGCCCTCGCCGCGCAACGACGAAAAGTTGGTGCCGGTGCCAGAGCCATATTTGAACAGCCGAGCTTCGCGGACCCAAAGATCCATAATGCCGCCTTCATTGACCAGATCGTCAGAGACCGACTGGATAAAACACGCATGCGGCTGCGGGTGCTCATATGCACTGTCCGAAACGGTCAGCTTGCCCGTTTTGAAGTCAACATAATGGTGACCCTGCGCCGGGCCGTTGATGCCATAGGCCCAATGCAGGCCGGTGTTGAACCATTGTGGGCTGTTTGGCGCCGCCATCTGGGCGGCCAACATGAAGCACATCTCGTCATAATAAGCTTGGGCGTCTTCCTCGGCAGTGAAGTAGCCGCCCTTCCAGCCCCAATAGGTCCAAGCGCCGGCCATCCGATCAAAAACCTGACGCGCACTGGTCTCACCGCCAAACTCGGCACCTTCAGCCGCAACAGAGCGCCAAAGGAACGACGGCACGCCCTTTTCTTTGACCGTTTTCAGCTTGGACGGCACGCCCGCTTTGCGGAAATACTTCTGGGCAATGACATCGGAGGCGACTTGGCTCCAATTTTCAGGAATTTCGCAATCATCGAGCTTAAAAACGATGCCCCCATCCGGGTTTCGAATTTCAGACGTGGTCGTCCGAAAAGAGATGCTTTCATAGGCATCTTGCCCGGCGGAGGTATAATTGCGATCGATCTTCATTTCTGCCCCAGTCTTAAATTTATGCCTTACCGGCATTTCTTGATGTCTTTTCGCGACCCTGTTTGGCGCGCTTGGCCGTTTGATGAGTGTCGCCACTTTTTCTGGCGACACGCCTGTCTTTTTTGCTGAACGGTTCATAATCCACCAATAAAATTGGCCATTATGACACCCGCAAAATATTTAACTTCTTGGCACATTCTTAGCGCTTTGCGACCGCCAAGAATGTTTGGTTTTAGGCGGTTTCGTCCGCTGCGTGCCAATCTCATCCCTTGCCGTTTAGCTACTAGATTTAGTATCTCATAACCCGACTGCCACTAACTGGACGATCTCACCCCTCTGGGTCAACGGAAAATTCACAATTTATTTGGGAAAATTGCATTGACGAAACCCGCATTTGCAGCCGGTCAAAACGCTCTGGGGGACATGCGCCGATTCCTCCCCACTCTTGTCCACAGGAGGTTAACAGCGCCACAGAGAAGTTTTCTTAACCATGCAAAGACCTTGCCCGAAATAGTGGCCAATTATTGGACTGGCATCCGGCCATCTGTGGGGGAAAGCACCGGTCCAACGGACAGGCAAAAGTGGTGATAGGTTAACAATGTGTTCTGTTACGCAATGGACACATTTTTGCACAAGCAGGCAAAATCAGGCAAAAGCCGGTGACTGCCACAATTTTGGGCAGGCCGCACTGCACTTGGCCATTAGGCAAAGAAAAGCGCGGCAGAACCAAAAGGCACGCCGCGTTGGGGTCTTTTCAGTCTTTTGCTGGTCGGGGCGGCAGGATTCGAACCTGCGACCCTCTGTTCCCAAAACAGATGCGCTACCAGGCTGCGCTACGCCCCGATCAGGCTCTTCATCTACGATGCCGCGCAGAGATTGAAAAGCCCGATTTTGCTATTCACCGCAAGAAAGTTCAGTCATCGCAAGAAAGTTCAGCTTCTTCGCCAATCGACGGATGCGCCAGCAGATCACCCGGCTCTATCCCCAGCCTTTGCGCCATGCCGCCATTGATTTCGAGCACGAACAGCACGCCCTCGCCGCCATCAACGATAGATTCGTCAAGCGGGATCGCATTTGGGTGAACAACCGTGATTCGCCCGGTCGCATCCGCAAACAGCATGTCGAGTGGGATCAGCGTATTGCGCATCCAAAAGGTCGCGTGTTGCGGGGTCTCGTAAACAAACAGCATGCCCTGCATTAGGGGCATCTGCTCGACATGCATCAGGCCCTGCGCCCGCTCGCTCGGCTCATCGGCCAGCTCAATGGTGAAACTGGCATGCCCCCAATCGCCGGCGACAGTGATTCTGTCTGGCCGACACTCGGCTGCGGCGCTACTGGCGACAAACGCGCACAAAACGGCGCTGGCGCATAAACCGGCGCGATTTCTGCTTTTGCTAATGTACCCGGCCCCTACATTGCAGGGCACCGACATTTGGGTCGGCGGCGCTAATCGCCGTCCGACTTTTGTTTCTGGGCCACATCCCATGGCATAACCTCCGCCGCCATTTTACCACGCTTGCCGTCTATAACCCTTAGGCAGACAGCTTCGCCCGGCAACAGATCAGCCAGCCCCGATTTGCGCAACACCTCGATGTGAATAAACACATCATCGGCCAGGCCAAAAATATTGGCAAAGCCAAACCCTTTGCCCTTATCGAACCATTTAACCCGCGCTGGCAGTATCTCCAGATCGGCCAAATAGCCCGGATCAAAACCGGCTATGTCATCAAGCACCGACACGGCAACGTCAGTCGGTGGCTCCACCGATATGATGCTGACAACTTGCACGCCGCGCTCGGTCTCTTGCACAAAGACCTCAACCTCAGAGCCATCGGCAACCGAGCTTTGACCAAAATTGCGCAGCACATTTGC
>JAESRD010000082.1 GCA_016764835.1 Paracoccaceae bacterium
CTCGCCTTTCCAGCCGATCAGATAGCCCGCCACGACGCACATCAGCATATAGCCCACCGTGCCCCAGCCGCGCACCGGGCCAAAGCCAAAGCCCAAGCGTTGGCCTAACCGAATTGTCGCCGCATCGGCCACCGGGCCGACCAGCCCGGATGGCACCGCTTGCAGGGTCCAAAACAGCAAAATCATCCAGAATCCATGCGCGCCGAACAGGCCAAAACAAAAGACCAAAGCGACGACATTGCCTATAACGATGGCCACTTTCCAATCGGATGCTTTGTCAGCCAAACGGCCAACAAATATGCTGCTGAGCAACATAATCAACATCGGCACCGCATTAATCAGCCCGATCCGGCTCTCCGAGATCCCTTGACCATCTAGCCAGATGCCAAAATAGGTGACCACCACGGCGGGTAGCATAAATAGTGTGAAATAATAGCGCTTTACCGCAGTATGAGGCGTGGCCATGTTGCTCCTTGTTCAAACACAAGAGATATCCAATACGGATAATTAACTTTGGCCTGTGGCCAGCTTTTCCTTTGGCGCGAGGGTCAACTCCAGATCATGGGCGACCCGCTCCAGATGTGCGCGCATTGCGGCGGCGGCATTGTCGGTGCTGCCGCTGCGCAGCCCGACCAGAATGGCGCGGTGCTCGTCCAAAACCACCTGCATGCGGCCCGGTGCTGGCAGTAATATCCGCCGCGCCCGCGCTAAGTAAACTTGCGCGCGTTCCAATATGGCTTGGCCCTCCGGGGCTTCAACAAACCGGCTGATAACCTCGTGAAATTCGACATCGAGCTCGTAGAATTGGTCGATATCTTCTGCCATCATGGCCGCACTTTGGCGGCGCAGATTGGCCGAAAGCGCGTCAATGACGATACCAGCCTTTGACGCTGCCGCTGCCAGCGCTAAGCGGCGGGCAAACTCGGCCTCAAGCGCGGTCCGCACGAGAAACCAGTCGGCGATCGCGGCGCGGTCTAACTCGGAGGCAAAGGAGCCGTGTTGCGGCTGCACGGTGACCAGCCCTTCAAAGGCCAACTTATCAATCGCTGCGGCGATTGGTTGGCGCGAGCAGCCAAGCTGGCGCACCAAAGCCGGTCGGTCAATAAACGCACCGGGTGCTATTTGGCCGCTCTCAATCATGCCGCGCAGGGTCTCATATATCAGGTTAGCCTTTGACATTGCTACATTACCGCCCCGACCTGCCATGGCACAAACTCGGCGCCGCCAAAGCCCAAAGCCTCGCTTTTGGTCAGCTCGCCAGAGGCGATTGCGATCAGCATCTCGAAAATTTCTTCGCCCTTGTCGCCAAGGCTGACCCCCTCGGTAATGATATCACCGCAATTGATATCCATGTCCTCGGACATCCGCTCATACATCTCAGAATTGGTCGCCAGCTTGATGCTTGGGCTGGGCTTAAAGCCCGAAACCGAGCCGCGCCCGGTGGTGAACACAACAAGGTTCGCGCCCGAGGCGATCTGCCCGGTGACCGAGGTCGGGTCGTAGCCCGGGCTGTCCATAAACACCATGCCTTGCGCCGTGCCCGGCTCGGCAAACTCGTAGACGCCAGCCAAGGGTGCTGTGCCGCTTTTGGCCACTGCGCCCAGCGATTTTTCTAATATCGTGGTCAACCCGCCGCGCTTGTTGCCCGGCGACGGATTATTATCCATCTGGCCACCGTTGCGCTCGGTATAGCGCTCCCACCAAGCGATCCTGTCGAGCAGGGCTTCGGCAATGGCCGGGGTCGCGGCGCGGCGCGTCAGCAGATGTTCGGCACCGTAGATTTCGGGCGTTTCCGACAGGATTGTCGTACCGCCATGTTGCACCAAAATGTCAGATGCAGCGCCGAGCGCCGGGTTGGCGGTGATGCCCGAATAGCCGTCAGATCCGCCACATTGCATGGCCACCATCAGCTTTGACAACGGGGCCGGTTTGCGGCCGACTTTGTTGGCGATCAACGCCATTTCTTTGATCTGCGCCACGCCAGCTTCGACCGTGCGTCGCGTGCCCCCAACCGCCTGAATGGTCATATAGCGAAAGTTATTGTCTTGGCGCATGCGGCCTTTTCCAACCAATGCCGGCACTTGCATCGCCTCGCAACCAAGCCCAACCAGCAGAACACCGCCAAAATTGGCGTGCTGCACATAGCCCTGAAGCGTGCGGAACAACATCTGGTAACCCTCGCCCTCCATGTCCATCGCGCAGCCAGAGCCATGGGTGATAGGCACGATACCATCAATGTTTTCAAGCTCTTGGAACCAAGGCTGACGCTCAACCTCTTCGGCAATGAACCGAGCAACTGAGCCCGAACAATTGACCGTGGTGACCACGCCCAGATAGTTGCGGGTGCCGACTTTGCCATCAACACGGTGATAGCCCATAAAGCTGCGCTCTTGCGTGATCGGTGCCAAAGGCTGCGCATCGGCGCAAAAGTCATGCGCGCGGGCTGGGCCGCCCATGCCAAGATTGTGGACATGCACATGGTCGCCGGCGGCGATATCGGCGGTCGCGACGCCAATAATCTGGCCGTAGCGGCGCAAAGTTGCGCCCTCGGCAATCGCACGCAGAGCGATCTTATGGCCACGCGGCACAGGTTGGCCGAGGGTCACGCCGAGATCATCAAGACATTTGCCCTCATCGAGCTTTTGCAGGGCGATTGCCACGTCATCTTCGGGGCTAAGTCGGAGTGCTGCGGCGGTCATTCATGTACCTCGTGGCTTGGGGGTGGCCTGCTTTTGCGCATCAGCAGATTGGCGACGCATTGATCCGGGCTTTACCATTGCGCTTGGCGCAAAATAGTGTCCGAAAACAGTATTCTGAACCAAGCTAACATTTTAGCTTTACCGGGTCTATCATCATTCATTCGCCCATCATTCATTCGCCCGACATTCATTCGCCCATCATTCATTCGCACGGGTGGCCACGCGAAATAATGCATGCCGATCACCTGCATCAGAGCACTTTTGCTGCGGCTATTGAGCGGGTGGCAAAGCGCAAATGGTCGGTCGGGTTGTCATGCTCCATGACATAATGCTTGGTGTCTGCGGCCCGCAGCGCGGCCATGATTGCGGTCCAATCCATGATACCGTGGCCGACATCGGCCCAACCATCTTCGTCTTCGCATGTGCCTTTGGCGGCAATGTCTTTGACATGGGCGGCCACGATCCGGTCTTGGTATTTGGCGATCCATTTCAGCGGGTCCTCGCCGCCAACCTGCACCCAGGCCACGTCGATCTCCAACGCAAGGTCGTTATCGGCCAAGATCAAGTCCAGCGGCTTCTCGTCTGTACCAATATCAGCAAATTCGAAGGCGTGGTTGTGCCAACCAAAGGTCAGGCCCGCATCCCAATAGGGCTTGCCAGCCTCAGCCAGTTCTCGGCCCAAAGCCGCCCAGCCAGCGGCATCTTTTACCCGTTCGTCATGAGCGATCGCTGGCACGAAGACGCCAGATACCCCAAGCGCGCGGCAAATTTCCAGCACGCGGGCAGATTCGTCGGGCACCATGTCCAAGCCAAAATGCCCCGTCGGCATGGTCAGCCCGGTATCGTTCAAAAGCCCGCGCAGCCCGGCAGTCGCGTACGCATTTGCATAAAGCCCACCGTAGCCTTCGACCGAAGCGTAGCCGCTATCTGCGAGCATTTTCAACGTGTTGGAGAGCGGTGGGAAGTTTCGTGACGAGTAAAGCTGATAAGAGAATTTTGTCATGTTTAGTCCTGATACTGGCGGGCTTGCCGCCTAAAAAGGTGTGTAATCACGCGTCCCAAGCCGGGCACCACGGCCCGTTGACCAGCCGCATATTGCGCTCAAGGGCGCGAATATCGGCAATGTTCGCGGGCGTAAGGTTGATATCTTGCGCCGCAAGATTGGCGCGAATGCGCTCTGGTGTGCCCGATGAGGGGATGACGATATGGCCCTCGGCCATAAGGAATGCGAGCGCGATTTGCGCGTCGGTCGCATTATGCGCAGCACCGATTTTTTGCAATGTCGCATCACCCGCCACCGCCCCGCGTGCCAGCGGCGAAAACGCGGTCATTTTGATGCCCTTTGCCGCGCAGTAATCAACGATGGTCCGGTTCTGCATGAACGGATGGATCTCGACCTGATTGGTCAGTATTTTGCGGTCGCCCAACAGCGCCAGAGCCTTGTCGATATAGCGGATGGTAAAGTTCGACACGCCAATATTGCGGGCCAGTCCGGCATCATAGACAGCAGCAAACTGCGCCATATAATCTTCGATCTCATATTCGTCGCCAATCGACGGATAGTGCAAAAGCAACAGATCAACCTGCTCGACCTGAAGCTTCTCAAGCGAGGCGGTGACATGCGACAAAATCTGCCCCGGAGCAAAACTCTCAGGTGCGACTTTGGTGGTCAAAAAGTAGTCTTCCCGCGCCAACCCGCTATCGGCAATCGCGCGGCCAACAAACTCTTCGTTTTTGTAACCCTCAGCCGCGTCGATATGGCGATATCCA
>JAESRD010000083.1 GCA_016764835.1 Paracoccaceae bacterium
ATGTGATCAGCTATGGCGGCCCGGCCGAGTGGTCGTTTCGCCGGTTTGTTTTGCATCAGGCGCATCTTTGCGCGGCGGCTGGCGGGGTTGATGCGTTTTGCATTGGCTCCGAGACGCGCGGTTTGACCCAGATACGCGGGGCTTCGGGGTTTCCGGCGGTGGCGCATTTGCAGACATTGGCGGCGGATGTGCGTTCTGTTTTGGGGGCGGGTTGCAAGCTGGGCTATGCTGCTGATTGGAGCGAATATCACGGGTATCAACCTTCCGGCACAGGTGACAAATACTTCCATCTTGATCCGCTTTGGGCCGATTCTGAGATCGACTTTATTGGCATTGATAATTACATGCCGCTCAGCGATTGGCGCGATGGCGAGGACCATGCTGATGTGAGCTGGGGCAGTATTTATAACCTTGATTATCTGACCGGCAATGTGGCTGGCGGCGAAGGCTATGACTGGTATTATCACTCCGATGAGGCGCGTGATGCGCAGATTAGAACGCCGATTACCGATCTGGCTGAGGCTGAGCCTTGGATCTGGCGCTATAAAGATATTCAAGGCTGGTGGTCGCATCTGCACCATGACCGGATTGGCGGCATTAGGCAGGTAGCGCCAAGCGCTTGGGTGCCGGGGATGAAGCCGATATGGTTTACTGAGATGGGCTGTGCGGCGATCAATAAGGGAACCAATCAGCCGAATAAATTCCTTGATCCCAAATCTTCTGAATCGTCTTTGCCGCATTATTCCAACGGCTTGCGTGATGAATTTATGCAGCTTCAGTATATTAGGGCGATGACCGGCTATTATGCTGAGCTGGATAATAATCCGGTCTCTCTGCTCTATGGTCAGCCGATGGTTGATATGCAACGCGCCCATGTTTGGGCATGGGATGCGCGGCCATTCCCGGCGTTTCCGGCGCGTGAAGATCTGTGGTCTGATGGTGAAAATTATGCGCGTGGCCATTGGCTAAACGGGCGCAGCACATCGCGGCCGCTCTCGGCTGTAGTGACTGAGATATGCGCCAAGGCGGGTGTCACCGATGTGGAGACGGATCGGCTTTGGGGGCTGGTGCGGGGCTACAGACTTGATGACAGTCAAACAGCGCGCGCGGCGCTGCAAGTGCTGATGTTGGCCTATAGTTTTGATGTGGTCGAGCGCGACGGCAAGCTGGTTTTTATCAGCCGGACCGGGCAGCCAACCGCGACAATGAGCTATGATGAGCTGGCATTTGACCCTGAAGAAAACGCGACAGTTGAGACCATGCGCAGCTCGGCGGCTGAGCGGGCGGGCCGGGTGCGGCTTGGGTTTATTGAGGGCGAGGGCAATTATGATGCTGGGGCGGCCGAGGCGGTGTTTGCCGATGATCCAAGCCAGTTGGTCTCATCTAGCGAGCTGCCTTTGGCGCTGACAAGGTCTGAGGCGCGCGGGGTTGCGGAGCGTTGGTTGGCCGAGGCGCGGATTGCCCGTGATACGCTGCGCTTTGCGCTGCCGCCATCGGCGGGCGAGCTGGGGCCGGGTGACACGATTATTCTCGATGGGCCAGCAAGCGGGCGTTGGCGGATTGACCAGATCGAAGATACCGGGATTTTGCGGGCAGAGGCGGTGCGGATTGAGCCAGAAACCTATCTTGCGCATGACGTTGCCGAAGAAACCGCGCAATTGCGCAGCCTTTCGGCGGCAGTGCCGGTTGAAGCGGTGTTTCTTGATCTGCCGCTGATGAGCGGTGAAGAAGAGCCGCATGCGCCGCATGTCGCGGTGACAGCCAAGCCGTGGCCGGGATCAGCGGCGCTTTATGCGGCGCAAGGCGGGGCAAGTTTTGCGCTTGATCGGATTTTGGCGCGGGCATCGAATATTGGCGAGACGCTGAGTGCGTTGGACCAAGCCCCGCCCGGACTTTATGACCGTGGTCCGGCTTTGGTGGTGCGCATGGTTTCTGGTCAACTGTCATCGGCGACGCCTGAAGCGCTGTTTAGCGGCGCAAATCTTGTGGCTATTGGCAGCGGCGCGGACGACGTTTGGGAGCTGTTTCAGTTTGAAGAAGCGCTGCTGATTGCGCCCAATACTTACGAGCTGAAGATGCGGCTGCGCGGGCAGGCGGGCAGTGATGCTGTCATGCCAGCGCAATGGCCGGTTGGCTCGCGGCTTGTGATCATGAACGGCGTGCCGGAGCAGATATCGCTGGCGCAGGCTGACCGGGGGCTGGCGCGCACTTACCGCTGGGGCCCGGCGCAAAAGCCGGTGGATGATGCGGCATATCGCCAAGAAGAGCGCAGTTTTGGTGGCATTGGGCTGCGGCCTTATAGCGTTGCCCATCTGCGCCATGTGGCGCAGGCGAGTGGCGATGTTGGGGTTAGCTGGATCAGGCGTACACGGATTGAGGGTGATCCGTGGAGTGAGGGCGAGGTGCCACTGGGCGAGACGTATGAACGATATGCGTTGCGGGTGATGCAGGGGGCGGTGGTTTTGCGGGAGATTGAGTTGAGCACTGCGGCATGGATTTATTCGACGGCTGATCAGACCAGTGATGGGGTTGTCGGCACCTATAGCATTGAGGTCGCACAAATATCAGACCGCTTTGGCAATGGGCCGTTTATTGCGACGCAAGTGAACTAAGTGCGGCCTCTATTGCCCGGTGATCTGGATGCGGCGGTTCGGCTGGCGCTGCCGCTTCGTGCCGATCAGCGGGCGGGGGCATTGCGGCTCTTGCTGCAACAGGCTGATACTGCGGACAGATATCGCAAGCGCTTGGGCCGGGCGCATCCGGCTTATGGCGATGGCAGTTTGATGGCGGCGGCGCAGGGCGGCGCGCGGCTGCCGCTGCCAGCATATTGCAACCGGGCTTACTGCACCACTTTGGCCAGCGTGTTGGCGGCTATCGAGCTTTGGCGGAGGCGCGAGACAAATGATCAAAAGCCGTGATCCGATTGATCACGGCTTTTTTCTTGGCAAAAGCTCCCTATCTCTTTTAGACATGAACGTGCCTAAGGCGGAGAGAGCTAATGCCAATTCCTAAGTCTAATTTGACCGAGATTGACCCTGTTTGGGACCGTATTCGCGGCGAGGCGCAAACGGCGATTGAGAATGAGCCGCTTTTGGGCGGGCTGATCCATTCGAGCATTTTGCACCATCCGTCGCTGGAGCGGGCATTGGCCTACCGATTGTCGCTCAAGTTGGCCTCGGGCGAGATGCCCGAGCAGATGTTGCGCGAGATAGCTGATAGCGCCTATGCCGATGACCCAAATTTGCAGGCCGCTGCACGTGCTGATATTGCCGCCGTGTTTGAACGTGACCCGGCCTGCCACCGCTTCATGCAGCCTTTGCTTTATTTCAAAGGATTTCAGGCGGTGCAGGCACACCGGATCGCGCATTGGCTCTGGCAAGATGGCCGTCGTGATCTGGCATATTTTATTCAGATGCGGGTGAGTGAGGCGTTCACTATTGATATCCACCCGGCTGCGCAGATCGGCAAAGGCATGTTCTTTGACCACGCGCATTCTATCGTCATAGGCGAGACGGCGGTGATTAGCGACAATGTGTCAATCATGCATGCGGTGACGCTGGGCGGCACCGGCAAAGAAGATGAGGACCGCCACCCCAAGATTGGCAGCGGTGTGCTTATTGGTGCGGGGGCTAAGGTGCTCGGCAATATCAAAATCGGCGATTGCAGCCGCATTGCCTCTGGCTCTGTGGTGCTCGACGATGTGCCGCCTTGCACGACCGTGGCCGGGGTGCCGGCCAAGATCGTGGGTAAAGCAGGCTGTGATCAGCCGTCGGTCTCTATGGACCAACTGCTGAGTTCTTGCACTTAGGCGCTGAGCTGGTCGTAAGCTTCCAGTGCTTTGACACCGTACATATAGGCAGGGCCGCCGCCCATCATGACGCATACAGAAACCGTCTCGGCGATCTCTTCGCGGGTGGCCCCGGCGGCGATTGCTGATTTGACGTGAAAGCCAATGCAGTCAACGCATTGACGGGCAATACCGATGCCAAGCGCGATAAGCTCTTTTTGCTTTATGTCCAGCGCACCGGGGGCCATGGCCGCTTGGTGCAGCGCAGAGAAGCCTTCTGTTGTCGCCGGTGCTGCGGCGCCAAAGGTGGCAAGGTTCTCATTTGCGGATTTAAGTTCTGTCTTCCAGTCCATCATATTCTCCAATTTTCTATTTGGATATATATAGGCAGGAAGGAAGAATTGCTGCATTGCGGCAGATCAAATAGAGCCGCCGCAATGCGGTTTTATTGCCTTGTTTTAGGCGAGCATAACCAAGGGGTTTTCAAGGTTATCGACAATTGCTTTGAGCAGGTTTGCCGCCAGCGCGCCGTCAATCACCCGGTGATCAACGCTGAGCGTGACAGACATGATCGTCGCTATAGTCAGCTCGCCATCAGCGCCGACAATCGGCCGTTTGCTACCAGCACCAACGGCAAGGATCGCGCCGTGGGGCGGGTTGATAACCGCGTCGAAATTGTCGATGCCGAACATGCCAAGGTTGGAAATGGCAAATGTGCCTCCCTGATATTCATGCGGCGCGAGTTTGCGGGATCTGGCCCGGCCGGCAAGGTCTTTCATCTCGGCGGAAAGAGCGGAGAGCGACTTTAGCTCTGCGTCTCTGAGCACAGGGGTGAACAAGCCGCCCTCAATGGCCACGGCAACGGCAACATCGGATGGCTTGAGCTGCAAGGTGCGGTCACCAGCCCAGACCGAGTTGGCCTCAGGCACGGTTTGCAGCGCCAAGGCACAGGCCTTGATGATGAAGTCATTGAGCGACAGCTTAACTCCGCGGGATTCGAGCTGTTTGTTCAGCTTGGAGCGGAAGGCGAGCAGAGCATCAAGATTGATGTCACGCCGTAGATAGAAATGCGGGATGGTCTGCTTGGCTTCGGTCAGACGGGCGGCGATGATCTTGCGCATGCCGTCGAGTTTAACCTCGGTAAATTCGCGGTCCGCATACATTTTGAGAACGGTCTCGGTCGATGGGCCGGTGGGCATTCCCGTGGCTGCCGGAGCAGCTGCGACAGCGACTGCTGGCGCTTTGGCGACGGCGGGCTGAGCTGCTTCGACATCGGTCTTAACAATCCGACCATGCGGGCCGGAGCCTTTTACACTTGCAAGGTCGAGACCTTTATCTGCGGCAATGCGCCGGGCAAGGGGCGTGGCAAAGATGCGTGTGCCGTTCTTGACCGGAGCAGCTGGCGCGGGAGCAGCC
>JAESRD010000084.1 GCA_016764835.1 Paracoccaceae bacterium
AGCGCGCCACGGTTCATGTCGTGCGCTAGCGCGCCACGGTAGATGTCGTGCGCTAGATAGCGCCACCACCAAGAATAAAAGGCCCCCGCTCATTGGTGGGGGCCTTTTGCGTTGCGGGGCCGCTTAGTTAGCGCATCAGCGCTTTATGCTCTGCGCGCAGCAGGTTCTTTTGCACCTTGCCCATGGTGTTGCGCGGCAAAGCCGTAGCTACCACATAAAGCCGCGGCTGTTTATAGCGTGCCATGAGCGGGGCAATGGCCACTTTTATTGCCGCAATATCAAGCCCTGCCCCGCCGCGGTCTTTGGCCACCAGCACCGCGACCACGGCCTCGCCGAGATCATCATCGGGCACGCCGATCACCGCGCTCTCAAGCATGCCGGGCTGCGCGTCAAGCACCAGCTCGACCTCTTTGGGGTAGATATTATGGCCGCCAGAGATGATCATATCCTTGCCCCGGCCAATGATGTGAACATATCCGTCAGCGTCGATCTTGCCCAGATCGCCGGTAATAAAGAACCCGTCCTGACGCAGCTCTTGCGCCGTCTTTTCAGGCATTTGCCAATAGCCGACAAACACATTTGGGCCGCGCACCTCTATGCTGCCAATCTCGCCCTGCGCCAGCGCCGCGCCGCTCTCCGGGTCGGTTATTTTCAGCTCAACCCCCGGCAGCGGGTGGCCAACCGTGCCAGCGCGGCGCTCACCGCTATAGGGGTTAGACGTGTTCATATTGGTTTCGGTCATGCCGTAACGCTCAAGAATGCGGTGCCCGGTCAGTGCTTCAAAATCCTGGTGGGTCTCAGTCAAAAGCGGCGCGCTGCCGGAGATAAACAGCCGCATCTGCGCCGTCAGCTCGCGGGTAAAGCGCGGGTCTGACAGCAGCCGCGTGTAGAAGGTCGGCACGCCCATCAGCACCGTGGCGCGGGGCATGGCGGCGATAATCGCGTCAAGGTCAAACTTGGCCAAGAACAAGGCCGCGCCCCCGGCCAACAGGGTCACATTGGTGGCGACAAACAGCCCGTGCGTGTGAAAGATCGGCAGCGCATGGATCAAGATATCGCCACTGCTAAAGTGCCATTCCTCGATCAGGGTTTGGGTGTTTGACAGCAGGTTTTCATGCGTCAACATAGCGCCTTTGGAGCGCCCGGTTGTGCCGGATGTATAGAGCAGCGCGGCCAGGTCGTTGCCTGCGCGGGCGACAGTCTCAAACGTCGCTGGCAGTTTTGCCGCCCGGTCAGCAAAGCTGCCGCTGCCGTCAGCGTTTAGGGTCTCAAGCTGCGCCTCGGTCACAGGTTTGAGCCCTGCCGCATTAGCGTCTGGGCACAAAAACAGCCCCGCCCCGCTATCTTGCAAAAAATAGCTGACCTCGCTCGCGGTATAGCCGGGGTTGAGCGGCAAAAACACCAACCCGGCTTGCACACATGCCGCGTAGACCGCCAAAGCCTCCGGCGATTTGTCGATCTGCACGCAGACTCTATCGCCGGGCTTTAGCCCCAGCTCGGTCAGCGCATGAGCATAGCGCCCGGCCAACTGCAAAAACGCATTATGGGTGATGTCGCCCCGGTCGGGCAGCAGCAAAAACGGGGTATCTTTGCCAATATGGCGGCCAAACAGAGCGTCAAAGAGTAAATTGGCCATGGGCTGTCCTTTGGGCTGGGGTCGCAATATCTGTGCAGATATTTGCCCAGCCGACAAGCCAGAACTACAGGTCGATCTCGCCGATCAGCGCCGCCCATGATGCACCATGCATATCAGTATCAGCGGCCGCACCCTGCACTTGTGGGCGCGGCAGGCTAAATTTGACGACGTTTAAATTGGCAATATCAAAACGTTTTAACACCGATGGATCGACACCAAATGCCGCCGCGATCTGCGCGGTTTTGAGCCTTGCGCTCACCGTGGCAAAAGCCTCCGTGCTGCCGCAGAAAATGTCGATGGTCAGCCAAAATGGCCCGGCGTTCTTGGAGCGGACTTTGCTCACATAGGTGCGCAGCTCAGCCATGATCAATCACCTCCAGCCGGAACGCATCCATCGGGTCGGCAAGCTCCAGCACATGGTTCAGGGCAAATTCATATATTTGGCCGCGGTTCATCTCAGCCGGTGAGAACAGAAAGGCAAAGGTCGGCTGCTCTTCGGCGGCGGTCAGCGGATGGTGCAACAGATAGGGGTTGAGGATCTTGGCGATCTCGCTGGCGGTGGCCTCAAGCGGCGCGGTGACAATCGCGACAACGCCGATCTCGACCGGGGCGGCGGTGCGGGTCTCAAGCGGGCCAAAGCTGGCTGAATGGCCGATGAGGCGCAGCTCGAGGCTGAAATCATCGGGGCCGATGCCCAGCCTGTCGCAGACTTTGGCGCTGCATTTAGCGGTAATGTCAGCGGCCCATTCTGGCGCATGTTCAACATAATGTGGGTCGCGCAGCAGCACCATTGAGACGAACTGAAACCCGGCCGGACGGGCACCCTCTAGCTTAACCGTATAGATAGGGGCCGGCACCCATTTAGAGCCGGACACGCGTACAGAAGTGTCGTCGAGCGCTACGTATTGCGCCCCAGTGACATCCAAATACCCGCCCGGCTCATAGAGGATGAACGGGTCAGAATTCTCGTAGAGCATATGCGCCGACACCGTGTGCGGCGTGGCATGCGCGCCGTCAGCAAGTGGGGTGACGGTGAAGCCGTCTTCGTCAAAATCAACCAAGATCACGCCAGATTGCGGGTTGCTGGCGCAAAGCGCGCCGCATTCGCCAATCTTTGCGCCGTGCCAAGCCGCCCCCGGCGCGCAGCCGCGCATAATCGGCAGCGCCGCAATAATGCCCGCATCGGTGGTGCGCCCGGCAATGATAATGTCAGCGCCCGTGCGCAAAGCCAGCTCGATCTGCTCGGCCCCGGCAAGGGCGACGATATTAGTGCAGGCCATTATGGTCGCGGCGTCGATAGCTGGCGCATTAGGCAGGGGTTTTACCCGCCCATCAGCCAGCGCTTGGGTAATCATCGCCGGATCTTGGCCACTGCGCAATACCGCGATTTTCACCGCCTGCCCGGTCTCGGTGGCGATCTCGCGGGTGATGTCGCGCATCCAGTCAACCGCGCTATCTGCGCCACAGGTACCAGCGGTGCCGATAACCAGCGGCACGCCGGCCTCGGCCCGCGCCGCCATAAGCCCGGCCCATTCGAGCTTGATAGAGGCACGGGCATATTTTGAGACGCCGCGCCCAAGGTAAGCTGGGCCGCTATCTGTTGAGCCGCCATCGACGACGATGATATCAGGCTTTGCCGCGATCCCGCGCGCCAAAGCCACTTTATCATAGTTGAGACCAAGCGCCCCCGAGGGGATAAGAACTCTGGTTATCAATCAGTTACCCTTTGCGGTTTCTTCAACATGCCCCGTAGGAACATAGGCGCAACAAAGCCAGCAATAGCGGCGATCCATAGACCAATGGCAATCGGTGTTGAGAACAGGAACATAGCGTCCCCGTCTGAAAGCACCATAGCACGCCGCAAAGCGTTTTCCATATTGCCACCCAAGAGGATGCCAAGGATCACCGGCACGGTCGGAATATCGAGCTTGCGCAAGATATAGCCCAGCGCGCCAAAGCCGATCATCAACAACAGGTCAAAGTAGCTGCCTGATAGTGAGTAGATGCCGACAAAGGAGATCATTGTCACACCGGGCAGCAAGATCCGGGGCGGCACCATCAGCACTTTGACGAAGATTTTGACCATTGGCACGTTCATGAGCAACAGCACGAAGTTGGCGATCATCAGGCTGGCGATCAGACCCCAAACAACCTCGGGCCGGTCTGTAAACAGGGTCGGGCCGGGGGTGATGTTGAGCGTCATCAGCAAGGCCAACAACACCGCTGTTGTGCCAGAGCCGGGGACGCCGAGGGTCAACATTGGGATAAGCGCGCCGCCAGCGGCCGCATTATTGCCCGCCTCTGGTGCGGCAACACCCTTTGGCACACCCGTACCAAAACCGCCATCTTTACCGGCAATTCCCTTCTCGGTCATATAGGCCAAGAAACTGCCAAGTGAGGCGCCCGCGCCGGGCAAAATACCAGCAATAAACCCAACAACGCTAGAGCGCAGCATGGTCCATTTGGTATCATTGATGTCCTTCCAAGGGATGGTCACCTTGTCGAGCTTGACGCCAATGGAGCTGTCTTTGCCGCTGCTTTCAATGAAGAAGAACACTTCGGCAATGGCGAAGAGACCAACGATTGCGACGAGGAAATCAACCCCATCCATCAGGTGCATATTGCCGCCGGTAAGACGCGGCATGCCCGAGTTATTATCAACCCCGACCATGGCAATGGCCAGACCGATGCACGACGCCAGCGCCGCTTTGGCTTGGTTATTAGACGCCATGCCGCCGAGCGTACAGAACGCCAGCAGGTAGAGCGCAAAATACTCAGCCGGGCCGAAAAGGTAAGCCACACGCGCAAGCATTGGTGCAAGCAGCATAAGGCCGATGGTCGCAAACAGCGCGCCAACGAAAGAGGCAACGCCCGAAAGCACCAGCGCATCGCCTGCCCGGCCCGCTTTGGCCATCGGGTAGCCGTCAAGCGTGGTCATAAGCGCTGGCTCATCACCCGGGATGTTGAGCAAGATCGACGAGATCCGCCCGCCATACATGGCACCGTAATAGACCGAGGTCATCAGCACCAAGGCGGCTGTGGCATCAAGCCCCAAAGTAAAGGTGATGGGGATGAGAATGGCCACGCCGTTTGAAGGCCCAAGCCCTGGCAGTGCGCCAATGATTGTGCCTAAGAAACAGCCGATCACGGCCAGCATTAGGGTATAGGGTGACAGCGCGATGGAAAATCCAAGCGCGAGATTATTAAAAAGATCCATGATGTGTCTCTATCCTAAGAAGCCGCGTGGAAAGGCCACTAGCCCAAGCCCGAGCGCATATTTGAATAGTACAAACAGGCCGATAGACAGGCCAGCGCCAGTAAGCATGGCGGGGACGGGGCGCGGCGAAATCTGGTAGCTAAGCACAGCCGCGGCAATTGCGGTTGGCACAACAAAGCCCATTGGCCGCAATGTCAGCGCATAGGCGACAAGGACGACGATGGCGACAAGCAACGCACCAAAAGTTTTGGCAGGCGGCCAGTCGGGGTCTGGGTCAGGTTTCATAAACATAAAAAACGCAGAGAGCGCAGCGACGCAGCCAATTAATATCGGGAAAGCTTTAGGCCCGACAGGGTCTGCTAAAAAGCTGGTCTGTATTTGAGTGGCGCTCGCAATGAATGCGAGCGCCCCAAAAAAGACGACCAGACCAAAAATCCGGTCAGATGCCATTACTGGATAACCCCCAGATCGCGGGACATGGCGGCAATCTCTTCTACGAGACCGTCAACATAACCCTGGAAGTCGCCACCAACTTTGGTGAATGGTGCAAGACCATTGGCGACCATGGCTTCTGCCCATTCGTCACTGTCAGCTACGGCTTGCAGGCGCTCTGCCCACATGTCGAAGACTTCATCAGAAACGCCAGCCGGGACATAAAGCCCACGCCAGTTTACGGCAACGACGTCATAGCCCTGCTCAACAGCGGTTGGGATATCGTCAAAGCCGGGAATGCGCTCATCAGTCAGAACCGCAAGAACCCGAATTTCGCCAGCATTAAGGAAGCCAATGATTTCGGACATGTCGCCGGTCATTGCTTGGGTAAAGCCACCGATTGTTTGGGTGATCGCATCAGCACCACCATCAACACCGATATACTTAACGGAGGTGATGTCGGTGAAGCCCGCACGCTGCAAGATCATCAGTGGTTTGATATGGTCAAACCCGCCAACGGCAGAGCCGCCCGCAAAAGCAACCGAACCCGGATCAGCAATGATCGCGTCGATCAGATCGTTCAGTGTTTGGAATGGGCTATCGTTTGCAACAACGATAACGCCCGGATCGGCACCAATAGCACCAACAAAACGAACCTGATCAGCGGTCATGCCAGCATAGGCGTTTTGCGCCAAACGCGTTGTTGTCGCCGAAGAGGCCGCGATGATCAGCTCGGCGTCGTCGCCGCGCTCGGTGACCACGTGGTTATAGGCAAGCCCACCACCAGAACCGGCCATATTTGTGACCTGAATAGGTGTGTCGACCACACCGATTTCATACATGATCTTGCCGATTTGGCGGCAGGTAAAGTCCCAGCCACCGCCGGGGTTAGCCGGGGCAATACATTCGTTTGCAGATGCGGCACCAGCAGCACCAACAGCCATAACGACGCTCAGCGAGAGCGCCTTGAACAGGCGTGTTTTCATTATGTCCTCCCATTTGACAGGCGGGCAAGAACCCGCGCATTGTTTAAGGGAACGTCATGAACCTGACACCAACCTGTCACGCGCGCAAACAGCCGCGCGCCCTGTTACGGCAAAGGCGGCGCTATGAGATTTTTGCTTGTCGAAGATAACGCCGACCTCGCCCGCGCCCTGTGCCAGAGGTTCCGCAATGAGGGCCATGTTGTTGACCATGCCAGCCTGCTCGACGAGGCCGAAGCCGCCATGGCCACGGTGTCTTACGACCTGATATTGCTCGACATAATGTTGCCCGATGGCAGCGGTCTAGACTTTCTGAAGCGCCACCGTTTGGAAAAGAAAACAACCCCCGTCATTGTGCTCACCGCCCGCTCGCAAGTCTCTGACCGCGTCGGCACGCTTGATCTTGGCGCCGATGATTACATTACCAAACCCTTTGATTTTTCTGAGCTAGAGGCCCGGTGCAGGGCGGTTTTGCGGCGAAAAGGCGGGGCTGCCGTTAACACTAAAAGCTATGGCGACTTGATTCTTGATAGCGCCGCTGGCGCGCTTTTGCACCAAGGCCACCAGACAGATCTGCGCAACCGCGAGCTGCGATTATTAGAGGTTTTCTTCGGCGCGCCCGAAAATATATTCTCGAAAAACTACCTGCTCGACCGGCTGTTTTCCTTCTCTGAAGACGCCTCCGAGAACGCGATCGAAGTCTATGTTGGCCGGTTGCGCAAAAAACTAGAAGGCTCGACCGTCAGCATCGAGACCGTGCGCGGTATGGGCTACCGGATGGTCATGCGGTGAACATCACCGGCTCCATCAAACGCCGGCTGGCGCTGCAACTGGCGGCGATTGCGGCGCTGTTGTCGCTGGCATTTTTCCTGTCTGTGCGGGCCGTGGCCGAGCGCGCCGCCGAAGACACCCAAGACAATATCCTCGCCGCTTCCGCCACCTCTATCGCCGATGCGCTCTATACCGAGACCGGGCAAATCCGGCTGGAGCTGCCCTATTCGGCGCTGTCTATGCTGGGCACGATCAGCGAGGACCGGGTCTATTACCGGGTTATCTCTGACGGGGCCGACATAACCGGCTACGGCGACCTGCCCATGCCCAAGTTAGAGAATGCAAATCTCAGCCCCATGCGCGGCGATGATGTGCCGCATTTTGAGACCTATGATTATCGCGGTGAACCCGTGCGCAGTGTGGTGATTAGCCGCGCGCTTTCCACCGGCGACCATGCCGCGCAAGTCTTTGTTATTGTAGCCCAAACCCGGCGCGGGCTGGCGGCAATCTCGTCGCAGATCACCGGCACGGCAATGGTAATCGGCGCTGTGTTTTTCTGCGTCGCCGTCGGGCTGAGCCTGCTCGCCGCCCAAAACGCGCTGGCGCCGCTGCAACGGCTGGCCAGCTCAATTGAGCGGCGTGGCCCAAATGATCTGCGCCCGATCACGGCGCAAACCCCGGTTGAATTGGTGCCGTTGGTTGATGGGCTTAACAGTTTTATGGGGCGCCTGCGTGCCGCCCTAACCCGCACCGAAGACCTGATCACCGAAGCCGCACACCGCATCCGCACGCCGTTGGCCACAGTGCGCGCGCAGGCCGAGATCATCCACGGCAATATGAACCGCTCCGATAACCGCTCTGATCTGCGCGACATGATCCGCACGGTTGACGCTAGCTCGCGCTCTGCCGGGCAGCTGCTTGACCATGCGATGGTGACTTTGCGTTCCGACCAGTTAGAGCCGCAAGAGATTGATCTTAAAGCAATGCTGAGCGATACCGTCGCCCAGCTTTCGCCAACGGCAGAGCTAAAAGACATCCAGATAGAGCTGGCTTTGCCCGGTGATGCGGCCAGCGAGATCACTGGTGACCCGGTGCTGTTGCAAAACGCGTTTCGTAATATTTTGGACAATGCGATCAAATATTCAGCGGCCGAGACCGAGATCAAAATCAGCCTGACTTGCGGCGATGAATGGGAAATATCATTCGCAGATCAGGGGCGCGGCTTTGTCGCCGAAGATATTGGCGCGCTCAAAACCCGGTTCGCCCGCGGCTCAAATGTTGGCGATGTCATTGGCTCTGGCCTCGGCCTGACCATCGCCGATGACGTGGCCCGCGCCCATGGTGGGCGGCTGGCGATTGCCGCAATTCAGGAGGAAAAGGCGCATGCGTTTCGCTGTTTTTGCCACTTATCTGAGCCTCATCGCCGCACCCGTGCTGAGCTATGAGATCGAGGCCAGCCGCACCTATCCCGGCACAAGTGGCGCGGTTTTAAGGGTGATTTCCACCGCCGATATCGAGGTTTTTGAGCCGCTGATCTTGGCGTTTCAAGCGGCAAATCCAGCCCAAGAGGTGGTCTATGATGTTGCCAGCAGCGCCCAGCTGATGCAGGCGCTGTTTATGGACGGCGCGCAATATGATCTGGCCATATCTTCGGCCATGGATTTGCAGATAAAACTGGCCAATGACGGCTTCGCCCAGCCCTATATTTCAGACGCAACCGCCGCCCTGCCCGGCTGGGCTGTTTGGCATGATGAGGTATTTGCCTTCGCCCGCGAGCCCGCTGTCATCGTCATCTCAAACCTGCACTTTGGGCCGCTGCCCCAGCCCGAAAACCGCACCGAACTGATCCAGCTTCTGCGCACTCATCCAGACCGGTTTCGCGGCCGGATCGCCACCTATGATGTGCGCAGCTCCGGGCTGGGCTATCTTTTTGCCACCCAAGATTCGCGCAATACCGAAACCTTCTGGCAACTGACCGAGATCATGGGCCGCCTCGACGCCCAGCTTTATTGCTGTTCTGGCGAAATGATCAGCGATGTGGTCTCGGGCAAGCTGGCCTTGGCCTATAATGTGCTAGGCAGCTATGCTGCGGCGCGGGCGCAAGAGGAGCCGAGCATAACCATCATTGAAATGGATGATTATGTCAGCGTAATGTTGCGCACGGCCCTGATACCGACAACCGCGCAGCACCCTGAAACTGCTGGCGTATTTATTGATTTCTTGCTGCATAGCCGCGGTCAGGCGATCTTGGCCGAGGTTGGCCTGCCGCCGGTTTTGCCCGCAGGCAACACGCCCGGCCCAGCTTTGCGTCCCATCCGGCTCGGGCCGGGATTATTGGTATTTCTTGATCATTTGCGGCGCGAAAACTTTTTGCGCAGCTGGGCAGGCTCAATCATCCAAAACTAGGCCAGCGCCCCAGCCTTTGTGGTCTCGGGAACCGCGTCAAATATACAGCGCATTGCCGCAAGCCTTTGCGCCACAACATCATAGGCGCTGCCCTGCGCCCCCTCGACCCAAGCGCCAAAGCCGATACGGATTGTCGCAATGATCAGCGCCGCCATATGCTGCGGTGTGGTTGGGTCACTGGTATTGCCCAAACGTCTGGCGATGATTTCGCCGATATCTTCTTCGATTTCCTGAAATGTGCTGTAGCGCAGCAACAACAGCTTGGGATCAGACTGACAAATCACATGCGACCGCATGATAATTTCGCGATCTGCACCAATTTCTGACAAAACCGAGCGAAAAAATTCGGAAATCTCATCAATAAAATCACCTTTGCCTGTGACAAAGTGTTCCACCTGCTCGGGGTCAAAAGATGGCCGAGGCGGCACATAGACCGCATCCTTATAGGGGAAATAGTTAAAGAAGGTGCGCTGACTAACCCCAGCCGCGGCACTAATCATCTCAGTTGTGACATTTTCCAGCCCATTTTCGAAGGCAAGGTTAACAGCAGCATTACGGATCGCATCTTCTGTGCGTTTCTTGTGCTGAATTCGGAGGCTCGACATTTTGATTTTTGCTCATTTTTGCATAAAATGCAATATTGCATTGACTGCAATGCTTGCATATCGTGAAGGGCGCTCTTATGTCAACGCTAACTGCTTTCAGGCTGAATGAGCCGGAATCATACTCTCTTATTATACTGGGTACTATAAATGCGATTTTTAAGGTCATACGGCAAATGCGATTTTTAAGGTCATACGGCATTGCAGCCATCCTCGTGTTGGGCGTTGCCATCTGGCTGAGCACCGGGTTGTTGGTACGCGGTGGCCTCGGGCCAGTTGACGGCGAAATGACGGTCGCTGCGGCGTTAGAAGCAGATGGCGGACCATTGACCGACGCGGTCGCGGCCTCGGGCATTGGCCTTGAAGTGCATCACGCGCACGGCGCCCTTGATCCCAGCCTGTCAATTGCCGAACGCAATGCCCTGCTTGAAGAAGAGAATGGCCCAACCCGGTCAGTGCGCACTGTGCAATTTGATGTGCAATCGATGCCGTTGGAAGTGACCCTGCGCGGCCATACTGCGGCGCGCGCCTCGGTTGATGCCGTGGCCCAGACCAGCGACATTATCAGCAGCCTTGATGTCGAAGAAGGCGCATTGGCTGAGATCGGCGATCTGATTTGCTCGCTTGATAATGGCACAAGGCAGGCGAGTATCAACCAAGCAAGCGCCTCGGTGGCCCAAGCCGAAGCGGCGCTGGTTCAGGCACAATCAAACTACCGGACCAATCAAAGCCTGCGCGAGCGCGGGCTTTCTTCGCCCAATAGTGCCGATCAATTTTCAGCCGCTCTGCGCGCCGCTGAGGCAAACTTAGAGGCCGCAACCGTGGGCCTGAGCAACCGCCAGGACGAGCTGAGCAACACAGAAGTGCGTGCCACCGTTGCCGGGATCATTCAGCGCCCCATGGCCGAAGCCGGTGACTTTTTGCCAATGGGCGGTTCTTGCGCCCGTATCGTGCAGCTTGACCCTATGGTTTTTGTCGGCGCGGTGCCGCAATCACATATCCAACTCGCCCGCGTTGGCCTGCCTGCCGAGATCCGCATGATCACCGGCGCTGAGGCCACTGGTAACGTCAGTTACATCTCGGTCAGCGCCGACCAGGCCACCCGCTCCTTTGACGTTGAAATCGAATTTGCCAACCCCAACGGTGCTGTGCTTGATGGGCTGACAGCCGAGGCCAAGATCAGCCTTGGCAATGTGCCCGCGCATTTACTGCCACAATCTGTTATGACGCTTGATCAAAACGGTGTTTTGGGCGTGCGCGCGGTTGAAGACAGCATCGTCGCCTTCTATCCGATCGAAATACTGAGCAATACGCGTGCGGGCATTTGGGTGGCCGGGCTGCCCTTTAGCATAAACGTGATCACCGTCGGCCAAGAATACGTGACTGCCGGCCAGCGGGTTGACGCCACCGACGTGCCAGCGGCCGGCGAAGCCGCGCAGACCGAGATGGAAGCGGATCGCGAAATGATCGAGACGGCAGATGCCGAAGCAGAGATGGATCATACCAATGATTGATTTTATCGAACGCATGTTGCGCATGCCCAAGGTCATCATCACGGTGATGGTTTTGCTTATGGGCGCCGGTTTTGCCGCCTATGTGTCGCTGCCCAAAGAAAGCTTCCCATCGGTTGATATTCCGTATTTCTACGTTTCAGTCGGCCAAAATGGCATATCCCCGCGTGATGCTGAGCGGCTGCTTGCCCGCCCGCTAGAAGACCGGCTTGACGGGCTTGACGGGCTTGAGAACATCACCACCACGTCAACCACCGGCCATGCCTCTGTTTTTCTTGAGTTTAACGTAAACGTCGATAAGGAAGAAGCGCTGCGCGATATTCGCGCCGAGCTTGATGGGGTTAGCTCTGATCTGCCCGGCGATGCCGATGAGCCTTCGATCCACGAGATATCCTTCACCGACACGCCAATTTTGAGTGTTGCCATTTATGGCAATGTGCCAGAGCGCACGCTTATTCAGCACGCCAATGAGCTGAAAGACCTGCTTGAGGGTCTGACAGATGTGCAAAGCGTGACCATTTCGGGCGACCGCGAAGAGGTGCTCGAAGTTCAGATTGACCTGTTGCATCTGGAAGCTTACGACCTGACAGCCGGCCAGCTATTGGCCGCTTTGGCCAATAATAATGCGATGGTTGCTGGCGGTGTTATCGACAGTGGCCAAGGCTCTTTCAACATTGAAATACCTGGCCTGATCACCACCGCCGAGGAAGTCTATAACCTGCCGCTCAAAACCGTAGGCGACACGGTTGTGACCTTTGGCGATGTGGCCACCATCACCCGGACCTTTAAAGATGCGACCAATTACGCTTATGTAAATGGCTCCCCGGCCATCACCATTGGCGTCAGCAAAGCGCTCGGCACCAACCTTATCGAAGTGGCCCAAGCCATCCGCGACGCAACAGATGCCCATGCCGCCGACTGGGAAGTGGGCGTCAATTACAGCTTCTTGCTTGATCAATCCAACAGCACGCAGAACCTCTACCGCTCGCTTGAAGCCGCAGTGCTGACAGCGGTGGCGCTGGTGCTGGTCATGTGTATCGCCACGCTCGGCGTGCGCCCTGCTATCCTCATTGGCATGTCGATCCCGATCTCGTTCATGATCGCCTTCCTTGTGTTGCAGATGATGGGCATGACCATCAATATCATGACCATGTTTGGCCTGATCATCGCCGTTGGCGTGTTGGTCGATGACCCGATTGTTGTGGTCGAATATGCTGAGCGAAAGCTATCAGAAGGCGTGCCGCGCAAAGAGGCGTTTATCATGGCCGCGCGCAAAATGTTTGTGCCGGTTGTCTCGGCCACGGCGACGACGCTGGGCGCTTTCGTGCCGCTGCTGTTCTGGCCCGGTATCATCGGCAAGTTCATGTCCTATCTGCCGATTGTGGTGATCGTGGTGATGATCGCCTCGCTGGTCTCGGCGCTGATCTTCATGCCTGTCATTGGCGCGTTTATCGCCAAAAGCAATGTCTCCGACGAAGAAAAAGCCGCGGCCGATATCGTCATGTATCCTGAACTGTTTTCGCCGCAAAAAGTGCGTGGCATGATCGGGGTATATGTGCGGGTCATGGCGCGGCTGCTGCAGGCGCCGGTGCTGACACTGTTTATTGGCTTTGGTATTGTCGGCGGTATTTTCTACGCCTATGCGCAAAACCCGACCGGGGTTATTGCTTTCCCGGAAAGTGAGCCAGAATATGGCACCGTTTCGGTGGTCACGCAGGGCAATTATTCGCCGGTCGAAATCCGTGACTTCCTGCTGGAAGTGCAAGACGAAGTGCTGCAAGTGCCCGGCATTCAAGATGTTATCTTGGGCTTTGGCGGCGGCAATGGCTCGCCTCCGGACACGATTGGCAATTTGCAATTGCAACTACAGCCATGGCAAAACCGTGTGCCGGCCGAAGAAATATTCGCCGAAATCCGCGCCCGCACCGCCGATATTTCTGGGCTTGAAATACAGATTTCTCAGGAAGAAACCGGCCCACCGGCGGGTAAGGCGATCAATCTGCGGATTGAAAGCGACAATTATGATGAGCTGCTGCCCGCCGTGGCCCGCATCCGCGACTATGTCGAGTTTGAGCTTGGCGATACGATTGATGTTGAAGATGGCCGCCCCGCACCTGGCATTGACTGGACCCTGTCATTTGACCGGGCCGAGGCTTCAAAATACGGTGTGACGCTGCGCGATATTGGCCCCTATATTCAGCTGGTCACCGGTGGCGTGACCATTGGCAACTACCGCCCGGCTGATGCGGCTGACGAGTTGGATATCGTCGTGCGCTTGCCCGAGGCAGAGCGGTCGCTTGATACGCTGGACGGGATCAGGATCATTACCGCGCAAGGGCTGATCCCTGTTTCAAACTTCATCTCCAGAACGGCTGTGCCTAAAGTCGGCAACATCACCCGGCAAAACGGATCTTATGCGATGTCGGTCGCCGCAAATCTGGCACCTGATATCAGCACCACCGATAAGGTTGAGCAGTTTCAGGCATGGGCCGCCGCCCAAGACTGGCCAGAAGGGCTAGAGATTATCTATGGGGGCGCTGAGGAGCAGAACGAAGAGACCAATGCCTTTATCACCAAGGCGTTTTCAGGCGCTATGTTCATTATCTTCCTGATTTTGCTGCTTGAATATAACAGTTTCTATCAGGTGCTTGTCACGCTCTCGACAGTGATCATGTCTATCTCCGGCGTGCTCTTGGGCATGCTGATCACTGGTCAGTCCTTCTCGGCAATCATGACCGGGCTGGGCATTGTGGCGCTCACCGGGATCGTGGTGAAGAACGGCATTGTTCTGATCGACACCTATAATCACTACCACCGCGATGATGGGGTTGAGCCGACCAAAGCCATGCTTATCACCGTGGCCCAGCGTATTCGCCCGGTTCTGCTCACCGCGATTGTGACCGCACTTGGGGTTATTCCCATGGCCATGAATATCGAGTTTGACTTCGTGCGCCGTGAGATTGTTATGGGCGGTTTGGCCGGGACAATGTTTATTCACCTGTCCTCGGCGCTTGTCGCTGGTCTGTTGTTTTCAACCACGCTGACACTGATCATGGTGCCGGTAATGGTCACCGCGCCTTCGGTTATTGGCAAGCGGCTGAGCCGTGCATGGCATTGGCTGATGCGCCTGCTGGGCCGCGAACCAAAGGCCCAAACGCAGCCTGAAACTGAAGTGAAACCAGAGCCAGTCCCAACTGAGCCGGCTATTGCACCAACATCAGAGCCAAAACCGGCGCCGACAACCGGGCCAGTCCCGATTATCACCATCCAAACCGCCGCCGAATAACGGCATGCGCGCGGCCCCGCATGGCTTAACCACCACGCGGGGCTTGGCGTTTACAGACAGGCAATCAAAAGTGCGCGGGTGTTTTCTTCTGTCATTTCAACCGGGTTGCCACCGGTTGAAGGGTCGCGCAAAGCCGAAGCCGTAAGCGCATCAAGATCAGGGTCTTTGACCCCAAGCGCCGTCAGATTGGCCGGAATTTTCATAGAAGCATTCAGCTCATCGACATAGGCACAAAACCCGTCAAACCCGCCAGCAATGCCGAGGTAATTGGCCGCCTGCCCCATCACATCTACTATCTTTGGGCGGTTGAATTGCAGCACCATTGGCATGACCACCGCATTGGTCGTGCCATGATGGGTGTGATGCACAGCCCCTATCGGATGGCTGATCGCATGGATCGCGCCCAGCCCTTTTTGAAACGCCGTCGCCCCCATGATCGCCGCCGCCATCATCTGGCCGCGGGCTTCAATATCGGTGCCGTCGGCATAAGCGCGCGGCAGATATTCTTTGACCAGACGCATGCCTTCAAGTGCCATGCCTTG
>JAESRD010000085.1 GCA_016764835.1 Paracoccaceae bacterium
CTACGGCTGCTAAATAATTGTAGTTGGTTTTTAGATTTCCTTCACCATCAGAAACTCTTTGGTATAAAGTATCAAACGCTTGAAGGCTACTCTCCATTTTGAAGACCACGGCTTGGCCGTCGCCGATATCAACGATGCCCGCGTTTTCACCCGGCCCGCAAATAACTTGTGGCCCTTCAACCGGCAAAGTCCGCAGCCACTTCTTGGAGCTTTTGTAAGAGCAATGCTCGTTCCACATGGCCGAAAAAATGCCCAGCTCAGTATAGCTCGGCTCACGGCCAATTATCCGCAAAATTTGCGCATATTCATCGGCGTTAAGCCCGTGCTTGGCGATCAGGTCATCGGTGATGGCAGGTTCTTGCATGGCGGCCCCCGGGCTGTTTTGGCGCATCCATAGGGCATGCGCGGCGTGCAGAAAAGGGCGGGCGGTGAAATGCGGCGGCCATTATTGGCCTTGGGCGCATTAATTCCAACAAATCCAATAATAATTTTGGCAAGATATCGAAATCGGGCGGGCTCGTTCGTCCTTGTTATATCGAAACGAATTAGGGAGCATAAAATGACTGTAGCTATTACCGCAGGATTTGCCGCGATATTGGGGCTGATAATGATATTTCTCTCGGGATATGTCAGCGCCTTGCGGGCCAAATCTGGCACATCAATTGGCGATGGCGGGGACATGGCGCTGCTTGAACGTATGCGCCGCCACGGCAACTTTGTTGAAGTCGTGCCAATGGCGCTTTTGCTGATGGCATTGGCCGAGGCGGGAGCTGCGGCACCAAGCTGGACCTATGCGTCGGGCCTGTTGCTGCTGGTTGGCCGGATCATTCACCCTATTGGGCTGAGTGCGGTCAATTCTAAGTCAATCTTGCGCGGCTTAGGCAGTTTGGCGACAATCATTTCAATGTTGATCTCAATCGTGGCGATCGGACTGCAAACCTTTGGTGGCTAAGCCGCTTTAACCCAAAATAACAAGGACAATATCATGCAATATATGGCTCTTATCTATAGTGTACCCGGCGCAGGCCCGGCCCCCGGCACACCCGAATTTGGTGAATTCATGCAAGGCTACATGAGCGCAACTGAGACCTTCAAAAAAGACGGTGTTTTTGTTGCTGGCGATGCGCTCAAGGGGGGCGAGACTGCGACATCTGTGCGCAAACGCGGCGGCAAGGTCGAGACAATGGACGGCCCCTTTGCCGAGACCAAAGAGCAACTTGGCGGTTATTACATCTTCGATTGTGAAGATCTTGACGCGGCATTGCGCTATGCGGCGATGATCCCAACATCGCAATTTGGCACGATCGAGGTGCGCCCGGTGATGATGCCAGAAGATTACGGCAGCTAAGCGCAGGTGGACCGATCTTGACCAATACTGACCATAACCCCGGCGCGCTTATCGCCGGGGTTATGCGCGCAGATCGTGGGCGGCTACTGGCGGCGCTCACATCGGCTTTGGGTGACTTTGATCTGGCTGAAGAGGCGCTGTCAGAGGCGCAAATTAGCGCGTTGACCCATTGGCAGCGCACCGGCGCGCCAGATAACCCGCAAGGCTGGCTGCTGCGCACAGCCCGGCGCAAGGCCATAGACCGGCTGCGCCGGACCAAGAATCAGCAAAGATACGCCCGTGAGATGGCGGTGTTGCAAGATGAGCAGCTTTGGGAAGGCGGCGCGGCCGAGGCTGAGATCCCTGACCAGCGGCTGCGGTTGATCTTTACTTGCTGTCACCCGGCGCTGGGGCTCAAAAGCCAAGTGGCGCTGACGTTGCGCAGCCTTGGCGGGCTGAGTACCGGCGAGATAGCGCGGGCGTTTCTCGACAAAGAAACCGCCATGGGCCAACGGCTCAGCCGGGCCAAGACCAAAATCCGCGAGGCGGGTATTCGGTTTGCGCTGCCCGGCCCTGCCGATCTGCCGGAGCGGCTTAATTCGGTTTTGGCGGTGATCTATCTGATCTTTAACGAAGGTTATGCGGTAACGTCGGGCGAGAGCCCTGTGCGCCAAGACCTGTGCGAAGAGGCGCTGTATCTGGCGCGTCTGTTGCGCGGGTTGTGCCCCGACCAGCCGGAAGTGCTGGGCCTGTTGGCGCTGATCCTCACCAGCCATGCGCGCAGACCAGCGCGGATGGGCGACGGTTTTGTTGCCCTTGCGGCACAAGACCGGGGCAGGTGGGACAGGTCGATGATAGCCGAAGGGCTGGCAGCCCTTGATGAAGCATTGACCTATCTCGCCCCCGGACCCTACCAGATAAAGGCCGCCATCAGCGCGCTGCCTGTGCAGGCGCCAGACCATGCCCAGACTGACTGGCGCCAAGTGCTGCTGCTCTATTCGACCTTGGCCCAGATCGAGCCGACCCCGGTGGTGCATCTCAATAGGCTGGTCGCCTTGGCCGAGACCGGTGCCGTGACACAAGCTGCCACACAATGTGCTGATTTGGCCGACGCACTTGATGGGTATCAGCCGTTTCACGCGGCCTTTGCCGATCTTTTAGAACGGTCTGGTCAGACCGCAGAGGCGGATATGCAATATGAGCGGGCGATAGCCTTGGCCGGCACCAAAGCACAGGCCGTGTTTTTACAGGCGAAACGACAGGCGGCTTTGGGGTGACCTGTGTGTCGCTTTGATCATGCAAAGACAGCAAAGTTTGTATGAGGCAAAAAAAAGCCGGGCCAAAGGCCCGGCAAGTCCAACAGGGAGGTGAAGCGATGAGCGCGAACGCATCAGTCGCTTCAATTTATGAGATAGGCAGCACATTGCGTCGTTTCAAGACTTTTGTGCGGTTGCAGCATCAAAACGGCTATGCGCTAGACGCATAGCTTGGTGGCGCGCCGCCATCACTACCGCCAGAGAGGCTTGGATGAATAGCAAAATCAAACACTTAGAAGGCGGTTAGTCGCAACATAAAGCAAATACGCAAATGCTTTATGACGTTTCTGCTGCGGCCTTTGCGGCGGCTTCATCACGTATCCGCCGCCGATGCGCAATAACCTCATCTTGCACAAAGTCGCGAAAGGCCGAGATTCGCTTTGATTGACGCAGCTCTTCTGGATAGGCCAGAAATACCGGCACTTCGTTGCTTTCAACATCGGGCAATACCCGCACGAGTGTCGGAAAACCTTCAACAACATAATCGGGCAAAACGCCAACACCGAGGCCGTTTAGCACGGCCTGTAGCCCGCCAAAGTAGTTGTTGACCGTCAGCAGGCTGGGAATGTCTTGCAACATCAGCCTTTGCACCAGTTCTTGACCTGCGCGCACCTGCGCCGAGGCCGGGCTTTGGCAAATCAGCCGGTGGTTTTTCAGGTCTTCGATAGTCTCTGGCGTGCCGTTATCTTCCAGATAGCTACGGGTCGCATAAAGTCGCATGCGGATAGACATTAGCTTTTTGCGAATCAGATCGGCTTGGCTTGGCTCTTTCATCCGAATAGCCACATCGGCCTCGCGCATTGGCAGATCAAGCACCCGTTCTTCGAGCATCAGATCAATCTTCAGCTCGGGGTATTTTTCAAATAATTTGGGCAGGCGCGGGGCCAGCCAAAGCGAGCCAAAGCCGGTTGTTGTGGTCACGCGCAGCTCGCCAAACACCTCTTCTTCGCTGTCGCGTATACGGGCCGAGGCGGCCTCAAGGCGGCGGTTCATAGAGCGGGTCGCGTCAAAGAGCAGCTCACCTTGCTCTGTCAGGATCAATCCGCGCGCATGGCGGTGAAACAATGTGGTGTTGAGTGATTCTTCGAGCGAGCGGATCTGACGGCTGACAGCCGACTGGCTCAAATGCAGGGTTTCGCCCGCATTGGTCAGGCTGCCAGCAGAGGCAACAGCGTGAAAAATCCTCAGTTTGTCCCAGTCCATTAGGGTAATTCCTTTGCGCGGCGCGCCTTACAGGTAACGTTTAACAACCAAATGTTTTTGTCGTAGCCGCCATCTGCGCGCCGCATTGGCGCAGGTTTTCGCTTCTGACATTACACGATTTACCCTAACATATACCCGAGGCAAGTGCCGTGCAGCAAAAATCTAATTGTTAGGTCAGTATATTTGACCTACGCTGGTCTTGTCGTTGGATGCTGCTGGGAGGTTTTGGGTGGCTACGCATGATATCAGTCTTGCCGATCGCTATGATCTGAGCAAATCGCCGGTGCTGCTGAACGGCACACAGGCGCTGGTGCGGCTAATGATTATGCAGCGCGCGCGTGATGTGGCCGCAGGGCTGAACACGGCGGGTTATGTCACCGGCTATCGCGGCTCGCCGCTGGGGGCTGTTGACCAACAGATGGAACGCGCGGCGCCTGCGTTGCACGATGCCAAAGTAACCTTTCAACCGGGGCTGAACGAAGACCTTGCCGCCACCGCTCTTTGGGGCACCCAACAGGCAGAGCTGCGCGGCGAGGGCCGCTATGACGGCGTTTTTGGCTTGTGGTATGGTAAGGGGCCGGGGGTTGACCGCTCGGGCGATGTCATGCGCCATGCCAACATGGCCGGCACCTCGCCAAATGGCGGCGTGATCATGGCGATGGGCGATGATCATACCGGCGAAAGCTCGACCACTTTGCACCAGTCTGACTGGGCTATGGTCGATGCTTATATGCCAATTCTGTCGCCTGCTGGCGTGCAAGAAATTCTCGACTACGGCTTATATGCCTTTGCGTTGTCACGGTTTTCCGGGCTTTGGTGCGGGCTGAAGCTGATGAAAGACACCGTTGAAGTCACTTCGGTGGTTGAGGCGCGCTATGATGCACTTACATTCGTCATCCCAGATATGGAGCTGCCAGAGGGCGGGCTAAATATTCGGCTGGTTGACACGCCGGTTGAGCAAGAGGCCCGGATTATTGCGCATAAACGCGCCGCTGCCGAGGCATTTGCCCGGGCCAATAAGATTGACCAAACCGTTTGGCCGAGCAAGGGCGCGCGCATTGGGCTAGTGGCTGCCGGTAAGAACTGGCTCGACCTGACCCATGCGCTGTCATTGCTGGGGATTGATGCCGGTGAGGCTGCGCGCCTCGGCATAACCACCTATAAAATAGGCCAAGTTTGGCCGCTTGACCGGCTGAGTTTTAACGAATGGGCTGATGGGCTCGACCTGATCATTGTCATCGAAGAAAAGCGCAAGTTGATTGAGGTGCAGATCAAGGAAGCGCTTTTCGATGATCGACGTGGGCGGCGGGTCTATGGCGGATTTAAAGAAGCGGGCGGCGAGGAGGTGTTCTCTACCGCCTTCGCACTTGACCCTATTAAAATTGCCGAGAAACTCGGGCAAATATTTACCGAAGAGGGCTGCGGCACCCCGCATATTGAGGCCGGATTGACCCAAATTGCCCAAGCGCGGGTGGCCGAAAACACGCCTGAACTGGCCAGCCGCCTACCGTATTTCTGCGCTGGCTGTCCGCATAATACCAGCACCAAAGTCCCGGATGGCTCACGCGCCTATGCCGGGATTGGCTGCCATTATATGGTGCAATGGATGGACCGCGAAACGCTGGGCTTTACCCAGATGGGCGGCGAGGGGGCCAACTGGGTTGGTGAGGCGCCGTTCTCGACCCGCGACCATGTGTTCCAGAACATTGGCGACGGTA
>JAESRD010000086.1 GCA_016764835.1 Paracoccaceae bacterium
CTTCTTTAATGTCACGGTCAGAACCGAAGATAACAATACCAACATTGTCATTCTCAAGGTTCAGCGCCATGCCCCGGATACCACCGGGGAATTCGACCATTTCGCCGGCCTGAACATTGTCGAGCCCGTGGACACGGGCAATACCGTCACCAACAGACAGAACACGGCCTACTTCGGAAACTTCAGCATCTTGGCCAAAATTCTTGATCTGTTCTTTGAGGATCGCGGAGATTTCCGCAGCTTGGATCGCCATTAGCGGACCTCTTTCATAGTGTTCTGGAGAGATGACAGCTTGGAAGCGATTGACGTATCAATCATCTTCGAGCCCATCTTAACGATTAAACCGCCAATAATACTTTCATCGACGGTTGCGGTTATTTTGACTGTTTTACCGGCATTCTTTGCCAGTGCTTTAGCCAGCTCATCTGACTGCGCGGCGCTGAGCGGCTGGGCTGAGGTAACCTCGGCCGTCACTTCACCGCGATGCTCGGCAATGCGCGCATTGAGCGCTGCAATAAGCTGCGGCAGCACAAACAGGCGGCGGTTGCCGGCCATAAGGCGCAACAGGTTTGTTGTATTGCCAGTCAGGCCCATCTTGCCTGCGATCGCAGTCATCGAAGCGGCCTGCTCGTCACGGCTATAAACCGGCGATGAGATAAGACTATTGAGATCGGCACTAGCGTCCAGTGCTGCGGCCAACGCACCGATATCACCCGCCAATGCATCAACTGCATTATCTTCACGGGCCAAATCGAATACGGCGGTAGCGTAGCGGCTAGCAATGCCTAAGGATATCGAAGCTGGTTCGGACACGTCCACCCTTCCTATGACGAGGCCTTCGCATGCAAGTTGCTCTTGCTTGGCTAGGCCATCTTAATACGTCTCATTGGTTCAAAGAAACGCTAAATCAAGGGGGCATGTAGCAGAGCCAAGTTTATGCCGCAACCGCCTTGGTGCAAACGCAGCACTTCGTTCTGCATCTGCATAAGGGGGTGCGGCAAAATGTGACAGGGGGTTACAGGGGGTTAGGCTGCTTTTGGTCAGTTAACCTTCCCTTAATTCGGTGATGCCCGCAAAAGTTGAATAGAACTGATTCTGTGGGTTTTGCGCTGTTTTTGCCGCGCTGCACATTTTGGCCTGCCAGAGCCTGTAAGCCCGCAGGACGGTTTAGCGGCCAGATGCGCGGCCAGATGCGCGGGTTGATTCTGATGCTGTCGCATGTGCCGGTTCGGCGGTGCCAATAGCCTCAAGCAAGCGCAACGGTCGCTTCATCGCCTCGGGCAGGCCTGGCCGGGTGGGCGCGGCCACTTGCTTACTGGCCTCTACAATAATCACGCCGCCCGGTGTCAGCAGTGGAATATGCGGCCCGGCCTTTTCCATAAAGCGCGCGGCTTTGCGCCATGCGCGCCGGTCAGAGGGCATTTGAAACAGGGTAGAGAGCGCGCGTTCTGGGGCAAAGCCGTGGCGGCGCAGCTGCAGCTCTAGCTGATTTATAGAATAGGGACGGCCATAGCCAAAGGGCGTCTTGTCAGACCGACACCATAAACCAGCCCGATTTGGCACAATAAACACGGCCCGCCCGCCGGGGCCAAGCACACGGTTACATTCATCAAGCAGCGCTGAGGGGTGCTCCGATGTTTCAAGCCCGTGCATAAGCACCAACTTATCAACTTGGCCGGTTTGCACTGGCCACAGCACTTCTTCGCATAGCACGCTGACATTGGGCATGCCCGCGGGCCACTGCATAACCCCCTGCGGCCCCGGCATAAGCGCGGTTACCCTGCGCGCGGAGCTAAGGAAGGGCCGCAACAGAGGTGCGGCAAAGCCAAAGCCGACAACAGTTTGCGACTTTGCCTCTGGCCAAAGCATGGTCAGCTGCTGGCGAATAACCTTTTGCGCCGCCCGCCCCAGTGCAGAGCGATAGTAAAAGTTGCGCAAATCTAGAACATCAAGGTGCATTGCTTAAAGGGCTCAGTTGGGTCAGGCTGTTGGGTAACGTATCTCAATATAGGCAGGCTACATGTCCCTTGAACGCGTCACCATCCCTTGTCTGGCCGATAATTATGCCTTTTTGCTAAAAAACACCGAGACCGGCGCTGTTGCCGTCATCGACGCGCCAGAATCTGCGCCCATTCTTGCGGCCCTTGCCGAACGCGACTGGACCCTGACAGATATCTTGCTGACCCATCACCACGGCGACCATATTGACGGTGTGCCTGATCTGCGCACCGCCTTCCCGGAGGCCCGTGTCATTGGCGCCGCCGCCGATGCCTACCGCCTGCCCCCGCTTGATCTGGCCGTAACACCGGGCGACACTGTCTCTATACTAGACGAAGATGTGCAGATCATCGACGTATCAGGCCACACGATCGGCCATATCGCTTTTTACTTCGCGCAAGACGGCTCCGATCAGGCAGGCATGGCCTTTACCGGCGACAGCCTAATGGCGCTCGGCTGCGGCCGCTTGTTTGAGGGCAGCCCGCAAATGATGTGGGAAAGCCTATCGCGGCTCATGGCCCTGCCCGATGAGACCCTCATTTGCTCGGGCCATGAATATACGCAAAGTAACGCTCGTTTTGCCGTGACTATTGACCCAGACAATTCTAAGCTTATCTCTCGGTGTGAGGCTGTAGGTGCAGCTCGGGCCGCAGGGGAGGCAACAGTGCCTTCAATTTTAGGAAATGAGCGTGCTACAAACCCGTTTTTGCGTGCCTCAGACCCAACAATCCGGGCAGCACTTGGCCTAGCCCACGCCACCGATGCAGAGGTTTTTGCGCAAATTCGTCGCCGCAAAGACCAGTTTTGACCTTATTGCCGCATATTTGGGCTGCTACTCTTACAGACCAATGCAAAACACCTAAAATGCCACCTACGGCAAACTACGAACGAAAAAGTTAAATTTTTCACTTGAAGCCCGGCGCAAAGAACCGAACTTTAAAGCTTACAGGCCATCCTCGGAACGGCAAAGATAACCCGGTCCCGACCCGAATAAAGGAGCACTGACTGTGCCATCTTTTTCGACTACACTCGAACAATCGATCCATGCTGCCTTGGCTATGGCCAATGCGCGGCACCATGAACTCGCAACGCTAGAGCATTTGCTGCTAGCGCTTATTGACGAGCCTGATGCAGTCCGCGTGATGCGGGCCTGTTCGGTCAATGTTGATGAGTTGCGCAAGTCACTTGAAGATTTCATCGAAGATGATCTCTCAACACTGGTCACGGATGTGGACGGCTCAGAGGCCGTGCCAACAGCCGCCTTCCAGCGGGTGATCCAACGTGCCGCTATTCATGTGCAAAGCTCAGGGCGCACAGAAGTGACAGGGGCCAATGTCCTTGTTGCGATCTTCGCTGAGCGCGAGTCTAACGCGGCCTATTTCTTGCAAGAACAGGAAATGACCCGCTATGACGCGGTGAACTTCATCGCCCATGGCGTGGCCAAAGACCCGGCATTTGGCGAAAGCCGCCCGATCACGGGCGCGCCTTCTGGCGAAGAAGAGATCAACACTGATCAGCCGCCACCGAGCGAAGAAAAAGAAAGCGCGCTGGCCAAATATTGCGTTGATCTCAACGCAAAGTCGCGTGACGGCGATATTGACCCGCTGATTGGCCGCGAGCAAGAAGTTGAGCGCTGCATTCAGGTTCTATGCCGCCGCCGCAAGAACAACCCGCTGCTTGTGGGTGACCCTGGCGTGGGCAAAACCGCTATCGCCGAGGGCCTCGCGCTCAAGATCGTCAACAAATCGGTCCCAGAAGTGCTGGCGAATGCCACGATCTACTCGCTCGACATGGGCGCGCTGCTGGCTGGCACCCGCTACAGGGGTGACTTTGAAGAGCGGCTCAAAGCGGTGATGACTGAAATGGAGGACCACGACGACGCGGTGCTGTTCATTGATGAGATCCACACTGTTATTGGCGCGGGCGCCACATCTGGCGGCGCAATGGATGCGTCAAACCTGCTGAAGCCTGCGCTTCAGGGCGGCAAGCTGC
>JAESRD010000087.1 GCA_016764835.1 Paracoccaceae bacterium
ATGGTACAAAACGGAAAGTTCGCCGCTTGCGCCGCAGCCGTCTTTGTCAACGCGTTGAACAATGTCGACTTGCCAACATTTGGCATTCCGACGATCCCCATTTTAAAGCCCATGATGCTCTCCTATATCCGCGCCCGCTTCTAGGCGGCGCGGGGCTGGGGCGCAAGTTTTGCTTTGTTAGAAAGGCGCAATGCTTCATTTATAGCCGCGCCCAGCCGCTAACCCGTGCCGATAAAGCCTCTGAGCCATTGATTTTTCCCGGCTTATGCAGCAAACCCGTTTTGTTACAATGCTCGGGGGCCACATGACACGTATCGACGATAAATTCGCGCAGCTGCGCAAAGAGGGACGCAAAGCCTTTGTGGCCTATGTCATGGCTGGCGACCCAGACTTTGAGACATCGCAAGAGCTGATCTGCGGCTTGGCTGGCGCTGGGGTCGATATTATCGAGCTGGGCATGCCCTTTACCGACCCGATGGCCGATGGCCCGACCATTCAGCTGGCCGGACAGCGCGCGCTCAAAGCCGGGCAAACGCTGGATAAGACATTGGCTATGGCGCGCAAACTGCGCGAAACTGATGATACAACGCCGATTGTTCTGATGGGTTATTACAACCCGGTCTATTCGCGCGGGGTTGATAAGTTTCTGGTGCAGGCCAAAGCCGCCGGGATTGACGGGCTGATCATTGTTGATCTGCCGCCCGAAGAAGACGCAGAGCTGTGCCTTCCCGCGCAGAAAGCCGGGCTAAACTTCATTCGGCTGGCCACGCCAACGACTGATGACAAACGCCTGCCCACAGTACTGCAAAACACGTCGGGCTTTGTTTATTATGTCTCAATCAACGGCATTACCGGGGCTGCCGCCGCGCAGGCCAGCGATGTTGCGCCCGAAGTGGCACGGATCAAAGCCCAAACTGACCTACCGGTCATCGTTGGCTTTGGCATTACCACGCCAGATGCCGCGCAATCTATTGCGTCGGTTGCCGATGGCTGCGTTGTCGGCTCGGCCATTGTCGCACAGATCGCGGACGGCAAACCGGTGGCCGAGGTGCTGCGCTTTGTCGCCGATCTGGCCACAGGGGCGCATAAGGCCTAGCTGGCTTTGGCTTGCATTTCCCGGCCAGCCGCTTCAGCAAGAACCTTGGGGATATCGTCCGCCGGACATGGCCGACATAGCAGATAACCCTGCCCCAATGTGCAATTGCGCGCCCGCAAGAATTCCAGCTCGGTCTCGTGCTCAATCCCTTCGGCCGTTACCTCAAGCGACAGCGATTCCGCCAGCGCTAAAACTCCCGACACGATCTTGGCATTCATCTTCGATGTATCAACATCGGTAACAAAGCTGCGGTCGATCTTGATCTTGCTGATCGGCAATTGCGTTAGCGTGGCAAGGCTCGACGTGCCAGTGCCAAAATCATCCAGCGAGATACGCACGCCTTTGATGGCCAATTGGTTGATGATGGTGCGGGCCCGCTCCATATCGGCAATCACCGCGCGTTCTGTGATCTCGATCTCAAGCCGGTCACCGCTCATACCGTTGCGGGTCAGTATGTCACCAATCCGGTCGGCTAGGTTTTCGTTTGAAAACTGGCAAGGTGAGATGTTGAACGAAAGGTTTGCATTGGTCGGCCAGGACATCAGCGCCCGGCAGGCTTCGTCCAATATCCGGTCTGACATCTCATCAATCAGCCCCATATCTTCGGCCAACCCAATGAAGATGTCTGGCGGCACAAAGCCACGCTCAGCATGCTCCCACCGGGCCAAAACCTCAAACCCATTGATGGTGTTATCAGCAATATCGTAAACCGGCTGAAAATAGGGCCGGATGTGGTTTTGGCTGACCGCCTCGCGCAGATCGGCCTCAAGCTGGGCGGTGTCGCGCAGCCGGGCCCCGAGTGCATTGTCATAATGCGCCATTGAACCGCGGCCATTGTCTTTGGCAAGATACATGGCTTGGTCGGCATGGCGCAGCAGCACTTGGCCGGTCATGCCGTCTTCCCACTGGGCAATGCCAATAGAACAAGAAATGACCACGCTCCAATCATCAACAATGAAGGCGCGCCGCATTTCGGTTAGCAAGCGGCGCGCCAGATTGGGACCGCTATCTTCATCATGGCCGCTGCCGCGCACGAGGATGGCAAATTCGTCGCCCCCCAGCCGGTAAATGTCGCATGACTTGGAGCATATGTTGCGCAGCCGCTCGGCAAATTCGCACAAAAGCGCGTCGCCCGCCGCATGGCCGCGCAGGTCGTTGACAGGCTTAAACCGGTCAAGGTCTATCAGCAGCAATGACAGGCTAAATTTGTCGGGGTTGGCCCAGCCACTGGCGGTGATTTTTTGCGTCTGTAGCTGATAGCTGCGCCGATTATGCAGCCCGGTCAGAGGGTCATGCAGCGCAATATGGCTTGCCTCGGCCTCGGCTATTTCGGTTTCTTTATGCGCGGCGACAAGCAACCTATTCCACCGGTATAAAAACAGCGGGCCGGCCAGCGACAGCACGACCACAAAATCGGCGATCGCATCGAACATTAAATGTCCGTGATCGAGGCTCATATGATAAAACCATTCAAAACCTCCCGTGCTTACGAGTATGATATAGAGGCCCAAACTGACCGCAAAAATAAGCAGGTTAAATGGATCTTTGATGATTTTCTTAAACATATCGCCCCCAAGTTCCCGAGGCTGAATCTGGCGGCAAATACCAAAGGCTCTGTTAATATTGCGCGGCTGTATTATTAGAGTTTGACCTAACTTCTACGGGCCGCCGCCAAAACTGCGCACCGCCGATGTTTTGGCCCGCGCAAAGCTTGCAGATAGCCCGCATCTCTGGCAAGAATTTCTAACCAATTTGCGGAAAGCCTAGTTTTGCGGAAAGCCAAGTCATGCCTCTGATCACCTGTATTGACGACCTCAAGCAGTTGCACCGCCGTCGGGTGCCCAAAATGTTCTACGACTATGCCGAATCGGGCAGTTGGACAGAGCAAACTTTTCGCGAGAACAGTTCAGACTTTGACAAAATCCGTCTGCGCCAGCGCGTGGCTGTTGATATGTCAAACCGGGTGACCAGCGGCAAAATGCTGGGCGAAGACGTGACCATTCCGGTGAGTTTGGCGCCTATTGGCCTTGGCGGCATGCAGGCAGCTGATGGCGAGATCAAAGCTGCGCGCGCGGCGGCCAAATTTGGCGTGCCCTATACTTTGTCGACCATGTCGATCTGTTCGATCGAGGATGTCGCCGAGAATGTTAAAGCCCCGTTTTGGTTTCAGCTCTATGTTATGCGTGACGCCGAGTTTACTGATAATCTGATCGCGCGGGCCAAGAATGCTGGCTGCTCGGCACTGGTGATCACGCTTGATTTACAGATTTTGGGCCAGCGGCACAAAGACCTGAAGAACAACCTAGCTGCGCCGCCAAAGCTGAGCCCCAAGACCCTGCTCAACTTGTCGACCAAATGGCGCTGGGGCATGGGCATGCTCGGCACCCGGCGCTGGACGTTTCGCAATATTGTTGGCCATGCAAAAGGTGTTGGCGATCTGAGCAGCCTGCAATCTTGGACCAATGAGCAGTTCGAGCCCAAGCTTGACTGGTCGATGGTGGCGCGGCTGCGTGATAAATGGGGCGGCAAGATTATCCTCAAGGGAATATTGGACGCTGAGGATGCCAAAAAGGCGGTTGAGATTGGCGCTGATGCGATCATCGTTTCCAACCATGGCGGCCGCCAGCTCGACGGCGCGCTGTCAACCATTCGGGTGTTGCCAAGCATTGTCGCCGCCGTTGGTGGGCAAACTGAAATCTGGCTCGATAGTGGCATTCGCTCGGGCCAAGACGTGCTCAAAGCGCTGGCTTTGGGGGCCACAGGTACCATGATCGGGCGGGCCTATATTTATGGGCTAGGTGCTATGGGCGAAGCCGGGGTGACACGGGCGCTAGAGGTGATCCAGCGCGAGCTGGATATCACCATGGCGCTATGCGGACGGCGCGACGTGAACACGCTGGACCGGGATATTTTGCTGGTGCCTAAGGGGTTTGAGGGTGAGTGGGAATAGGGGTTTGACCCTACTCAACAGCGGTGCCTGCGCCAGCATACGACAACAAATATTTTGTATTGAGCGCAAGGAGCATGTTGAAAATGACAGACATCCTAACGCCTCGGATTGAGCATCACCGAGATGGTACTGTCTGCGCAAAAGGGCAGATGCTTGGTGACCAATTGCATGGCTATTGGGAATGGTACCGCAAGGACGGCACTCTCAAGCGATCAGGCATGTTTGACCACGGCAGACAGGTCGGCGATTGGACAACCTATGCCGCAGATGGAACCCCATACAAAGTGACCCGCATGACGCCATGAATTTGGCGCGGTCACTTCACACCACGACGGCGACATTTGGCCAGCCCGTTTTGGCCCGTAAGTCGCAACTTGTAAAAACAACGCTGCGACGCCAGATTTGGCCATTGTTCCGCTCAGGCTAAGCCGCCGCCGCATTGCGTTGCTTTTTCTCTTTCCAAACCGCCCAAACTCAACTATCTGCGCAGCTTCACAGGTCCGTACACCCTTGGAGGACGGGCCGCTTACACAAAGGAATATACTATGGCTGGTGAGATCCCAGATCTGACTGCCAAGGTACGTACGGGGACAGGCAAGGGGGCCGCCCGTCAAGCTCGCCGTGATGGCGACGTACCTGGCATTGTTTATGGTGGTGGCATTGACCCACTGCCAATCAACATCAATTTCAACGCTTTGCTCAAGCGCCTGCGTCAGGGCCGCTTCATGTCAACGCTGTTCAACCTTCAGGTTGAAGGTGTCGATGATGTGCGGGTTATCTGCCGTAATGTGCAGCGCGATGTGGTCAAAGACCTGCCGCGCCACGTTGACTTTATGCGCCTTCGTCGCACCAGCCGGGTGAGCTTGTTCAACCCTGTTGAGTTCATCAACCATGAAGCATCTCCAGGTCTTAAGCTTGGTGGCGTGTTGACTGTTGTGCGGGCCGAAGTTGAGCTGAACGTGCTTGCGGGCGAGATCCCTGAGCAGCTGACAGCTGATCTGACGGGCTACGAGGTTGGTGATGTGATCCACATCAACGATATCGAGCTGCCTAAAGGCTCCAAAGCAACGATCGATCGTAACTTTGTTGTTGCCAACATCTCTGCGCCTTCCGGTCTGCGGTCATCTGGTGCAACCAGTGATGATGACGATGCCGAGACAGAAGCCACTGAAGAGACTTCCGAAGAGTAAGTCTGAGACTTGTTATTGTGATATGAAACGGGGCCGTTTGGCCCCGTTTTGCATTTGTGCCATCTGCGGCGCGCAGTTTAGGAACCCGTCATGACGCAACAGCCCCAAAGTCCGGTCTTTGCCGCCGATTGCGGCGCGTGTGTTGCACTATGCTGCGTGGCGCTGGCGTTTGACAAAGGCCAAAAGTTTGCCGAGGCAAAGCCCGCAGGCACGCCGTGTCGCCATTTGGCCCGCGACGGCGTGTTATGCACGATCCATGACCGGTTGCATATGGACGGCTTTTCGGGCTGCGTGGCTTATGATTGTCTGGGCGCGGGCCAACGGGTGAGCCAGGAGCTGTTTGCCGGGCAAAGCTGGCGCAAACAGCCCGCCCTGCTTGGGCCAATGATCGATGCGTTTTGGGCCATGCGCCACGTGCAAGAGCAACATCTGTTACTGGTTGAAGCGGCAAAGTTGCCATTGACCGCCGCTGAGGAAGCAGCCCGCCAAGAGCTGCTTGCCAGCCTCGCGCCCGAGCGCGACTGGGACCAAGCCAGCCTCACAGCTTTCGCGCCTGACCAAATGCAGGCCAAGATCACAACCTTTCTCACCGGGCTGCGCCACCATCTGGCCTCGCCCGCCCAATAGCGGTAGTATCTGAGCATGATAATTTTTGCAGGCCTCGGCAATCCGGGGGCTAAATACGCGCATAACCGGCACAATATCGGCTTCATGGCGCTTGACCGTATTGCTGAAGATCACGGGTTTTCGCCGTGGCGGGCCAAGTTTCAGGGCCAGATCAGCGATGGCCGTTTGGGCGGGCAAAAGGTGCTACTGCTCAAGCCGATGACCTTTATGAACCTGTCGGGCCAATCTATCGGCGAGGCTCTGCGGTTTCACAAACTCGACGGCACGTCGCTGACCGTGTTTCACGATGAGATTGATCTGGCCCCTGCCAAGATCAGGCTTAAAGATGGCGGTGGCCATGCCGGTCATAATGGGCTGCGCTCGATCCATGCCCATATTGGCCCGCATTACAGCCGGGTGCGCATGGGCGTTGGCCATCCGGGCCATAAAGACGCGGTGCCGGGCTATGTGTTGCGTGACTTCCCCAAAGCCGATGCAGAGTGGCTCGATGATCTGATGCGCGGTATTTGCGATGGCGCGGCGCTATTGGCCGACGGCGAAGGCCCGAAGTTTCTTAACGCGATAGGGCTGCGACTGCGCCCTGCCCGCTCATCTGGCGGCACCAATGGGCCAAAACAGGTGCCAAAAGTAGCGCCGATTAAGGCCATTAAACCAGACCCAGCCCCCAAGCCCGAAGCCGCACCAGACAGCCGCTCAGCGCTTGAACGGCTCAGAGACCGGTTCAAATAGCCATTTTTTCCACCACGTTATTGACCTTTGCGGCCAAGACGCCAATCCTTGGGCAAGGGAGAATGATATGAAACGGGTGATGGGCATTATGGTGCGGCTACTTTTGGTTTCGGTGATAATTCTCGGCGCGGCCGCCATTTGGAAACGCAATGACATTCGCCGCCTGCTGGCCGTCAACAGCCTGTTTGCCGAAAGCAAAATCGTTGCCAATTTTGGCGCTATGGGCACGTTGTTCTTCTCTGCCGACATGACCCGTGGCCCCGGCCCGGTATCAGAGCTACCGCTGGGCGAAACCTACGCGCTGCCGCCCGAAGTGGAGGCATGGATCGACACCCGCTCTGTCACATCGCTGGTCGTGCTCAAAGACGGCGCTTTGGTGCATGAGAGCTACTACCAAGGCACCGCCCCCGGCGATTTGCGGATTTCATGGTCGGTAGCCAAGAGCTTCTTGTCAGCGCTTACCGGCATTCTGATTGAGAACGGCACGATCGAAGGCCTCGACATACCTGTCACTCAACATGCGCCGCAGTTGATCGGCAGCGCCTATGATGGCGCGACGCTGGGCAATGTCATGCATATGGCCTCAGGCGTGGCGTTTAACGAAGATTATATCGACTTCAGCTCAGACATAAACCGTATGGGCCGGGTGCTCGCACTTGGCGGCGCACTTGATGACTTTGCCGCTGGGCTAACAGAGCAGGTCGCCCCTCCGGGCACCCAATGGCATTATGTCTCCATCGACACCCATGTCATCGGCATGGTGCTGCGCGGCGCGACTGGCCGCTCTATCCCTGACCTGTTGCAAGAATATCTGCTCTGGCCGCTCGGGCTTGAGGCCGACCCCTATTATGTGGCCGACGGCAAGGGAGTTGCCTTCGTGCTTGGCGGGCTCAACCTGACCACCCGCGACTATGCCCGCTTTGGCCAGATGATCGCGCAGGGTGGCATGTGGCAAGGCGCGCAGATTGTGCCAAATGACTGGATCGCGATTTCGACCATCCCTACCGCGCCAACAGCGGCTGACGAATCTGGCTACGGGTTACAATGGTGGATCCCGCAAGGCTGGCCGGCCGGTGAGTTTATTGCCCGCGGGGTCTATGGCCAATATATCTATATTAACCAGAACCTTGGCGTGGTTATTGCCACCAATGCAACCGACCGTGGCTTTACCGAAGACGGCGTTGCCGCACAAAATGAAGCGGTGTTTAGGCTGATTGCTGACGCGCTATAGGCAAACGTTATCAAACGGATCGGCCTGCATCAGGCATTCGTCGATCCAGTTTTTCAAAGCAGCCTGACTATTGCCGATCTTAGTCGCCGCCCCGTCGGTAAAGGTATCAAACGCTGGTTTGTTAAGACTGTTGAGCCCGACCACGACCGGAATATCACACATCACTGCCTCAGCGATAATGTCGCGAAACCCGCGCCCCTGCGCTTCATGTTTGCCAAATTTGTTGATGATCAGCACATCAGCGCCTTGCGCCAGTTGCACCGCAACCTGCGCCACCGCCGTTTCCAGCGCCGAAATATCAAGCCTGCAGCCGCGCGATTGCGGCCCCAGATCTTGCGAAATCCGCAGGATCTTGCCGGTTGACAGCACTTGCACATCCATATCGCAGGCGCCGTTTTTCTCGCGTTCAGTGTTTATCTGCACAACACCGCAAACCCGCAAGCCGCGCGCCGTGAGGTGCTTTGCCAGTGCGGCAAGAGCGAGGTCAGTATCGCCGCGCCCCGGCGCCATAATGTAGCCAATCATTGGCCTGTCCTTCAGTTTGGTTTTGAAGGCCGCCCCGGCACTGGGGCGACCCAAAGGTCTAGTTGCGCACTTCAATAATTTCGGCGTTAAGATCAACACCGCTAATCTCAGCCGCAGCGACAAGCTTATCAACAAAAACCTTTGCCGCCAAAGCCCAAGCTTGCTTCTCCATCGCATCAGAGATCTTGCCCGATACGGCCGAGAAAGGCAGCATGGCACCGGCGGCCAAAGCATCAAGCCGGATGATATGGTAGCCATGCCGGGTCAGTACCGGCTTGGCGCTGGTCTCGCCTTCGCTCAGCTGGCGCAATGCAGTTTCAAACTCAGGCACAGTATCGCCCGGCCCAAGCTGGCCCAGTGATCCACCGTTTGATTTTGAACCGCAATCGCTTTCTTGGCCTGCCAGTGCGGCAAAGCCCTTTGGCCGTTTTGCCAGCATTTGCATCAACCCATCGGCCCGGATTTGCGCCTTGGTGCGCTCGGCCATGTCGCGCGGGTCGCAGGCGCAAAGAATGTGCGACACTTCCCATAGCGGCGGCGAGCGAAACCGCTCTTGGTTGGCCTCCCATTCTTGGCGCACAGCATCAGCGCTTGGCGGCTGGGGGTCAATCTCTTGGTCGAGAAGGCCCCGGATCAGGGCCTCCTCATCGGTTTCAAACCGGCCGGGGCCGACCGCTTCGCGCGCGGGCGCAAGCCCCCGGCTTTGCGCTTCTTGCAACAGCAGCGTGCGGATGGCGATCGCCTTGGCGGCTTTGCGCCAAGCAATGCCGGGTTTGCCGCGCGGAGCTTCGTGGTGCTGCGTCTCGGCGGCAACGACGGTGTGGGCAATGGTTTCACCATTAACCACAAGGTCAGGGAACAGGGCTGCATTCATTTTGCGTTCTCCAATATGGCCAAGTTAACGTGGTTTACGGTCAGGCAGCGGCTCTTGGCGGCGCGAACGCACCACCTGATAACCGGGCCGCCACAAATAACGGATCGGTGCCGATAGCATGTGAACCAGCCGCGTGAACGGGAAGATGAGAAAGATGCTCAGCCCCAAGAACAGGTGCAGTTTGAAGATAAGCGCCACTTCGGCAATATGTTCGGCCGCATTTGGCTGGAAAGTCAAAATCCCCTGCGCCCATGACATGAACTTGGTCATCTCGTGGCCATCAAGGTGCTGCAACGACACGAAAATTGTGCCCAAGCCCAGCACCAGCTGCATGAGCAACAGCGCCAGAATGGCAATGTCAGCAAAGCTGGAATTCTTGCGAATACGCGGGTCTGTCCAGCGGCGGTGGAACAAAATGCCGCCACCGACAAGCGCCATAACCCCGGCAATACCGCCAGCGACAACGGCCAAGATCTGCTTGGCGCCGTGGCTGATGCCCAGCGCATCAAAGATGCCAATCGGGGTCAGCAGGCCAACAAGATGGCCGCCAAGAATGGTCAAGATACCAACATGAAACAGCACCGAGCCCCAGATCAGCTGCTTGCGCCGCAACATCTGGCTTGATGAGCTTTTCCATGTGAACGGGTCGCGTTCATAGCGGATAATGGAGCCGACAATCATCACCGTGATAGCGATGTAGGGGTATATTCCAAAAAAGAAATTATGCATTTGAGCCTCCTCTACTCTGCTGCCGTGGGCGCTGCGGCCGCCGGTGGCGTTACGGGTGTGTCCATGCACGAAAGCATGTCGCGCACTTGGGGGCAGCCCGCATTCGGATCTGGGCCAAAGCGGACTTCGCTTTCCTCCCAAACCTCGTCGAGCGCTGTTAGATCATTGGGGTCAATGTCTGGCTGCTCAAGCAGCTCTTCGAGCGCCTCTGTATTGGCTTGCGTGCCTGACAGCTGCAAAAGTGCGGCAAATACAGGCGCATAGCCGCTATTGCGGCGGTCAAGACGCACAACCAGCGCTTCCATAATATGCGCGGCATCGGCCAAGATATCTTGCGCAATATCAAAGCTTTGCGTTGACAGAAACTCCAACAGAACTGGCAGATGGTCCGGCAGCTCGGTTGAGATCGGGTCAAAACCGGCCTCGCGGTAGGTCTCAACCAGGCTGACCATTGCCCCGCCCCTATCACGGCTTTCGCCGTGAACATGCTCAAACAGGTTGAGCGACAGCGTGCGCGAGCGATCGAAAAGCAGCACAAACTGCTCTTCTAGCTCGTAGATGTCGCGCGTGGCCAGCTCTTGCACCAATGGGCGCAGGTCGCGCCTAGCTGCCGAAGTTAGCCGGCTATCGGCAGCAAGAACGCCACCGATCTCTGACATGGCTTCCTGCAATTCGCGGGTAGGGTAACTTAGCATCAGAGAAAATGATTTTAGCGTGCGGTCCATTCTACATAGCCTCCGTTGGCATCTTGAGCGGCCGTTTAGACCCGCCAAAGAGGGAGCCCTTTGAGATGCCCGGCGAGCATCCATTGGTGTCAGTAAAGCCGCAGCCCCCGCGTAGATCATAGGCTTCCTCAACCTGTTCTCTATGCGTTGTTGGGATCACGAAACGGTCCTCGTAATCGGCCAAGGCCATGATTTTATACATGTCCTCGATCATCGCCGATGACAGGCCAACCTTCTCGGCAATGCCTTCGTCGATCACGCCCTCAACGGTTTTGGAGCGCATATAGGAGCGCATGGCCAACATCCGTTCAAGCGCTGTGATCACCGGCGCTTCATCGCCAGCGGTCAGCATATTGGCAAGGTATCTGACCGGAATACGCAAGGAGCGCACATCGGGCATCGCCCCGTTCATGCCGATAGCCCCGGCCTCAGCGGCGTTTTGGATCGGGCTGAGCGGTGGAATATACCAAACCATTGGCAGGGTCCGGTATTCTGGATGCAGCGGGAAGGCCACTTTCCAGTCCATTGCCATTTTCCAAATCGGGCTCACGCGGGCCGACTTGATCCAGTCTTCGGGCACACCATCGCGCCGGGCGGCCTCGATTACCTCTGGGTCACTTGGGTCGAGAAACACCCCAAGTTGCGCGTCATAAAGGTCGCCCTTGTCAGGGGTGTTGGCGGCTTCTTCGATCTTATCAGCGTCATAGAGCATAACGCCCAGATACCGGATACGGCCAACGCAAGTTTCGGAACACACAGTCGGATTGCCGCTCTCAATGCGCGGATAACAGAATGTGCATTTCTCAGATTTGCCGCTTTCCCAGTTGTAGTAGATTTTCTTATAGGGACAGCCAGACACACACATGCGCCAGCCGCGACACTTCTCTTGGTCGATCAGAACAATGCCGTCTTCTTCGCGCTTATAGATCGCACCGGACGGGCAAGAGGCCACACATGTCGGGTTGAGACAATGCTCACACAGACGCGGCAGATACATCATGAAAGTATTCTCATACTCGCCATAAATCTCTTTTTGAATGCCTTCAAAGTTGTAATCCTGAGAGCGTTTTGAGAATTCTCCGCCGAGGATTTCTTCCCAGTTTGGCCCTTTCTCAATCTTCTCCATCCGCTCGCCGGTGATCTTTGAGCGTGGCCGCGCTGTGGGAAATGCTTCCATTTCCGGCGCCGATTTCAGGTGATCATAGTCAAAGTCGAACGGCTCATAATAGTCGTCAATCTCGGGCAGATCGGGGTTGCCAAAAATGTTGGACAAAATGCGCCATTTTGCGCCCTGCTTGGGGCGTAGCTTGCCGCCGCGTGTGCGTTCCCAGCCGCCGTTCCAGCGGTCCTGGTTCTCCCAATCGGTCGGATAACCGGTGCCGGGCTTGGTTTCAACATTGTTGAACCACGCATATTCGACACCTTCGCGGCTGGTCCAAACGTTTTTGCAAGTGACCGAGCAAGTGTGACACCCGATACATTTATCGAGGTTCAGGACCATGCCTATTTGTGCGCGGACTCTCATTCTGCTGCCTCCTTCGGGCTGGCTTCTTTGTCGAGCCAGTCGACGTTTTTCATCTTACGAACGACAACAAACTCGTCCCGGTTAGAGCCCACAGTGCCATAATAGTTGAAACCGTAGGATTGCTGGGCATAGGCCCCGATCATGTGGGTCGGCTTGAGAATGGTACGGGTCACCGAATTATGGATGCCGCCGCGTTTGCCGGTTTTCTCAGAGCCGGGCACATTCACGATCTTCTCTTGTGCGTGATACATGAATGTTGTGCCGTCTTTGATCCGCTGTGACACGACTGCCCGCGCCGTCAGCGCGCCG